>DASPMA010000250.1:0-2902 GCA_035627335.1 Binatia bacterium | reverse complement strand
ATCGAACTCGCGCGTCAGGCGCTCCTGGATGATTTCGAGGTGCAAGAGGCCGAGGAAGCCGCATCGGAAGCCGAAACCGAGTGCTGCGGAGGTCTCCATCTCGTAGGAAAAGCTCGCATCGTTGAGGCGGAGCTTCGACATGGCGGCGCGCAGGTCTTCGAAATTGGCGGCGTCCTGCGGGAAGAGGCCGCAGAAGACGACGGGCTGCGCCGGCTTGAAGCCGGGCAACGCTTGCGCCGTCTCGCGGCGATATTCAGTGATGGTGTCGCCGACGCGCGCGTCCGCGACTTCCTTGATGGAGGCGGTGAGCACGCCGATCTCGCCGGGGCCGAGTTCGGCCACGTCCTGGCGCTTGGGGCGGAGCACGCCGAGCGTGTCGATGTTGTAGTCGGCGCCGGTTTGCATGAGCTTGATGCGCATGTTCTTCTTAACGACGCCATCGAGCACGCGGAAGAGTACGACGACGCCGAGATAGGCATCGTACCAGGCGTCGACCAACAGCGCTTTTAGGGGCGCGCTGGGGTCGCCGGATTTTGGCGGCGGCAGGCGCGTGACGATGGCTTCGAGGAGATCGTGCACGCCCTCGCCTGTCTTGCCCGATGCGAGCACGGCGTTCGAGGCGTCAAGGCCGATGACTTCTTCGACCTGTTGCTTGACGCGATCGGGCTCGGCGGCGGGGAGATCGATCTTGTTGATGACGGGCACGATCTCGAGGTCGAGATCGAGCGCCTGATAGACGTTGGCCAGCGTCTGCGCTTCGACGCCCTGGGAGGCGTCGACGATGAGGAGCGCGCCTTCGCAGGCGGCGAGGCTGCGCGAGACTTCATACGCGAAGTCGACGTGGCCGGGCGTGTCCATCAGGTTGAGCACGTAGTCGGCGCCGTCATTGGCCTTGTATTCGAGGCGGACGGTCTGCGCCTTAATGGTGATGCCGCGCTCGCGCTCGATGTCCATGGAGTCGAGCACCTGCTCGGTCATCTCGCGCGCGGAGAGCGCGCCGGTCTCTTGGATAAGACGGTCGGAGAGCGTCGACTTGCCGTGGTCGATATGGGCCACGATGGAGAAGTTGCGGATGCGGTCGCGGGGAGTCATTGCGCGGCTAGGTATAGGCGCTCGCGCGGGGCGCCAAGCTTAGCGGCTGCGTCAGTTCGGCATTGAGGCGAAAAACACGGCGTAAAACAGCACCCATGCGCCAATGAGGAGCCAGAAGAGCCGGCGCTCGCTGAGCCAGCGGCGGAGGCCGCGCCCGAGCAGCGCCACGCCGCAGCCGACAAGGAGAAACCGCGGCAGGCGGGCGATCATGCCGGCGAGCGCGAAGGCGGGCAGCGTCGTCCCGCCCGCGTGCAGCGCCAGGATGGCGTAGACCTTGAACGGCGTCGAAGAGAGCGGCCCGAGCAAGGTGGCGAGGAACCAGTCTTCGCGCATCGCGTCAGCCGCGCGCGCGACCATGGCTTCGCTGATGGCCGGCACGGCGAGCACGGCGGCGCGCGCGGCGGCCGGATCGGCGGCGCTCCATGCGTACATGATGGCGCCGCCGACGGCCGCGCCAATCGCGGCGATGAGGGAGGCGCGCGCAGCATCCTTCACGCCGTTTTTTAGGCCGATATAGCTCAGCAGCACGTCGGGGACGAAGAAGAACAGCGTCCCTTCGGCGACGCCCCAAATGAAAGCGGCGATGTCGAGCGCGTGCTTGCGGAGCGTCATGCGGAGAGATGTGGCAGGTCGAGTTTTAGCCCGAAGTGGGCGCGCTCGCCGCTCGCTGTTTCGAAGCCGCCGATGATTTTGCCTTTGCAGTGAACAATGAGGTCCGGCGTGCCGGCGGCGGCGAGATCGGCGCGGTAGGCCCGCGCGTTGGCGCGGGAAAGGTAGCCGGCGCGTTGGCCGTTGATGTGCACGGCGACGGCCTGGTCGTCGTGGGGATTGGAGTCTTCGAGGACGAGAGACGCCATTACGACGTCGCCTTTCCCTCCGGCGCCTTCGAGCACGCGCTGGTACTGGGACACGCCAACCACGTCGACGCCGAACTTTCCCGGGCCGGTGAGTTCGATTTCCATGCGACGAGCCCTAGCACAGGAATAGTCCGCCCGCCGCATTGACGCCCGTTCCGCCCTCCCCTACATCCGCGCCCTCAGTGCCCAGATGGCGGAATTGGTAGACGCACCAGTTTCAGGTACTGGCGAGTAACATCGTGGAGGTTCGAGTCCTCTTCTGGGCACCATTCCTTCCTTGAAATTTGGTCGCCGCGCTTCTTGGCTGAAGCGCCGTGAGTATGCGCGCTTACTACGTGGCAGCCGCAGCAGGCTTTAGCTCAGCCTCGCCTGTCATCGCGTCCTGAGCATCATCATCATACATCCTGTATGGCATTGGAACCATGGTGCACGTGACGTACGCGAGACCTCCCACGACGGCAGCGCCCAGAGCGAAGCCCCCAATGATGGTGGGCACAAGCGATCCCGCATCCATAGCGGCAGCGAGCGCGACATAGGCAGCGAAAACTATCACCGCCCAATGCAGGAGCAACGTTGCGAACGATGTGAGCGCGACTCCCCATGCGGCAAGACGTTCCCGCTTTGGCGAGGCAAAGCCGATGTGCTTGGGACGCAGAAAGTTTGCGTTGAGCATCGTCGCGTCATACTCCGCCAAGAAAACATCCCACGACTCTGTGTAGGTCTGAGAAAAGATGCACATCAGAATTCCGTAAGCCATCGTAGCGGAGACCAACATAGCAATGAAGTAGGAGTAGATGCCCACCATGATCGCTGAGAGCGCTTGCAATGAGAGCACGCCGGCTGGGACCTGCATTCCAAACAGATTCACCTCGGCATTGGTGGGGAATCCGCCTGCAAGTACGACGCTCGCGGCAATGAACGAAATTAGGTAGAGGCGTTGCACGGACTTCAGC
>DASPMA010000249.1:0-3413 GCA_035627335.1 Binatia bacterium | reverse complement strand
GGCGCGGAGGGCGCATCGAACTTGGCTTCTTCCTGGTTGAAGATCACCGCATAGATCGGCGGCAGCGCGCGCCCGCCTTGCTCTTTGGCCCAGGTTATGCCGGCGAAGCCCGCCTCGGCTTTCTTGGCTTGATAATCTTTCGCGGCCTTCAAATACTCGGCTTGCGTGAGCTTGCGGATCATCCGCTCGCTTTCGGCGCTCTTGGGCTTCAGGTTCGCTTCCAGGAACGCGCGTGCTTCGCTGCGAAACTTGGCTTCCTCGGGCGTGTCGTTGAAATCCATCTTGCTCGTCCTTCAGGGGGTTCGCTGATCATCAGGCGGCACGACTTCGCCATCCTGCGTCACTACCGTTCCGGCTTTCACTTCAACGCCATCGGGCCAGGCCCGCTCCCACGGCTCGCAGGTCGCTGCGCCATCGCGACACGGTGGGGCCTCACGCATTTCCGCCATCGAACTACTCCGGATGAGTAGAGCCGCCGTGTTCACGCTGCCCGCGTAGTATCCAGCTCCAAAAGCGACGAGCGCGACGAGAACCACTGCACAAGATACAATTGCCGCAGCCGCAATCGGACCGACGAACGGGCGTGGAACGACCTCAGGCTGCATTTCGTTGCTCAAGCCGCTTCACGAGTTTTTCCTTCCACACAGCCGGCGCGCCGGCTTGCAGCGCGAGCAGCTTGGCGCGGCGGAAGAAGAGGTGGCAGTCGACTTCCCAGGTGAAGCCCATGCCGCCGTGCGTTTGGATGTTCTCCTTGGCGCAGAGATAGTAGCAATCGCTCGCAGCCGCGCGTGATGCAGCGGCGGCGAAGGGAAGCTCTGCGGCTTCGGTCGAAAGCGCCCAGGCGCCGTAATAGGCGTTCGAGCGCGCGACTTCGATCGCGACATACATGTCCGCAAGCTTGTGCTTGATCGCCTGGAACGAACCGATCGGGCGCGAGAAGGCGTAGCGCTCCTTGGCGTAGCCGGTCGCCATCTCAAGGCACGCGGCGCTGCCGCCGACTTGTTCGAAGGCGAGCAGCACGGCGGCGCGATCCAATATGGCTTCAGCCAGCTCCCAGCCCTGCCCCGAAGCGCCGATCCGCTCGGCCTTTACATTCTTGAACTCGAGCTTCGCGTGGCCGCGCGTCGGGTCGATCGTCTTCAACGTCGTGCGCGCGACGCCCGATTGCTTGAGATCAACAAGCGCGAGTGAAATGCCGGAGCCTTCCTTGGCGACGACAATCGCGTGCGTCGCGCAATCGCCATCGGTCACCGGAATTTTGGCGCCGCTCAGCGTGGCTCCGTCGAACTTCGCTTGGATGCTCTGCGCCGTCGGCGCGCCGGGACCTTCGCTCAGCGCGAAGCATCCGACGACTTCGCCGGCGGCGATCTTCGGCAGCAGCACTTTCTTCTGCGCTTCGCTGCCCGCGAGCATCAAAGCTTCGGCGAAGAAGTAGACCGTGGATGAAAACGGAATCGGCGCGACAGCGCGGCCGAGTTCTTCCGCCAGCACGCAGAGTTCCAGCCGGCCTAGGCCGGTGCCGCCATATTCTTCCGGGATCGCTGTCCCGACCCAGCCCATCTCGGCGACGGCGCGCCACAAGCCTTCGTCGTACGAAAGTTTCGCGTCATCCAGCACGCGGCGCGTCTCGTTGGCGCCGGCCTTCTCGGACAGAAACCGCCGCGCCTCGTCACGCAGGCTCTTCTGGTCGTCGGAAAAGTCGAAATTCACCCCGTCCTCCCGGGTTTTATGGTTGGCGCCACCTTAATGCGGCGCGCGTGCAGCGCGAAAGAGTGTCTTGGCGTCAACGTCTGTTCACGAAGGCTCAAGGGGAGTGCGCTAGGCTGACCCTTCAGATTTCGGGGTGAGTAATGGCGAAGGCTGTCTTCCATAAGGGCCAGCGCGTCTACGTGAAGCCGGTGGCCACGTGGGCGGTGATCGAGAGCGTCAACCCGCAATGGGTCAAGGGCGTCGAGGAGCCGCTGCGCGTCACCTACAACACCGGCCTTGGCCGCGACTTCCAGGCGCACGAGCTTTCCGCCGAAGAAAAGGAACCGAACAAGCCGGACCTGATCGAGACGGAGAATTGGCGCGTACTGCGCGCCGTGAACCGGCTCTCCGCTGACGCGCGCGATCCGCGCCACCCCTATCCGGGCACCTTCCCCGTCGTCGTGACGGATGAGAAGGATTGGGGCGGCTGGCGCGTGCCAATGGCCGAGTACGACCGCGACCCGATGCGCGTCGAGCACCAGTCCCGGGTGATGGCAAACGCGATGCGGCTGATGCGCGTCGCGCGTGAGCTGATCGAATTCTCGCAGGACAACCCGCACGAAACGCCGGGCGCCTTGCAAGAACTGGCGATGCAGGCCGAGATGGTGATGGCCGCCATCTACCACGACCCGACGCCGAAGAACGAAGCCGTCGTAGCGGCGGAGTAAATATGGACCAACGGCGCCCTCGCCGGCATCGTTGGGTAAGACTGGTTGCATGCAGTGCTTGCGCGAACCGAGTTGCCGGCGAGGGCGCCGGCGGTCCGTATTACGGTCATTGATTTCCCGCCCTGCCCGGCTCATGTGAAGGCTTCTCCTGGAGCCCCACATGCGCGACGCCGAGACCGCGACCGTTCATCTTTCAGACTATACGCCGCCGGCCTATCTGATCGACGAGATCGCGCTCGTTTTTTCCTTGGATCCCACCGCGACCATCGTCGCGGCGCGCAGCCACGTGCGGCGCACGGGCGATGCGCCTACGCCCTTGGTCTTGCAGGGCGAGCGGCTTGACCTGCAAAGCATCGCGATTGACGGGACGCCCCTCGATACGACGCAATACCGCATAGAGCCGGGCCAGCTCGTCATCGACAACCCGCCGGCGTCTTTCCGTCTTGACGTCGTTACGCGCATCAGTCCTGCGGCGAACACGCACCTGGAAGGTCTCTACATGTCGGGCGGCCGCTTCTGCACGCAGTGCGAGGCGGAGGGTTTCCGCGCCATCACGTTCGCGCTCGACCGGCCGGACGTGCTGGCGCGCTATGCTGTGCGCATCGAAGCGGACAAGGCGGCCTACCCCACGCTGCTCTCAAACGGCAACCTTACCGATAGTGGCGACATGGATGGCGGGCGCCATTATGCGGTGTGGGTCGATCCGCATCCGAAGCCTTCATATTTGTTCGCGCTTTGCGCGGGCAAATACGAATCCATCCATGACAGCTTCACGACCATGAGCGGCCGCAACGTCGAGCTGGGCATCTTCGTCGATCCAGGCGACTCCGAACGCGCGCGCTACGCCATGGATGCTCTGAAGCGCGCCATGAAATGGGACGAGGAGGCGTTCAGGCGCGAATACGACCTCGACGTGTTCAACATCGTCGCCGTGCGCGATTTCAATTTCGGCGCGATGGAGAACAAGGGCCTCAACATCTTCAATTCGTCGCTGAT
>DASPMA010000248.1:0-2404 GCA_035627335.1 Binatia bacterium | reverse complement strand
CTCCTAACCGAGGACGACGCGATCAGCGCCAGCGACGCTAATGCAGCGCTCAGTTTCGCCGTAGCCGTCGGCCCGGATGTGCTGATTGAAACAGCCAAGCTGCGGGCGCTGCGCCTGTGTTGGGCGCGCGTCATGGAGGCGAGCGGCGCGGCGCCCGAACATCGCGCCGCGCACATCCACGCTTTCACCTCGCGCCGCATGATGACGCGCTACGATGCGTGGACGAACATTCTGCGCGTGACGACAGCCGCGTTTGCCGCCGCAGTCGGCGGCGCGGACGACATCACCACCTATCCATTCACCGATGCGCTCGGGCTGCCAACGCCGTTCGCGCGGCGCGTGGCGCGCAATACGCAGCATGTGCTCCTGGAGGAATGCAGGCTGGGGCATGTCGCCGATCCGGCCGGCGGCGCCTGGTTCGTGGAGAAGCTGACACGCGAGCTCGCGGCGAAGGCGTGGGAGACGATGCAAGCCATCGAAGCGCGCGGCGGGATTGTCGAGGCGCTGCAGTCAGGTTTCATCCAGGACGCGGTCGCGGGCGCGCGCGCGGTTCGGGCGACGCAGATCGCGCTGCGCCGGGAGACGATCACCGGCGTCACGGACTTTCCGCTGCTCGGCGCGGCGATGCCGGAGGTGCTAAAGGGTGACACACACGCATTCGCAAACGCCGGCAGCAGAATCCCGACTGCCGGGGATGCGTGTGTGTCACCCTTTAGCACCCTCAGCCCAATCCGTTGGGCCGAACCGTTCGAGGCGCTCCGCGACCGCGCCGAAGCGCAAGCCAAGCGCCCCGCCGTCTTCTTCGCCACGCTTGGCGCCTTGGCCGCGTTCGGCGCGCGTGCGCAGTTCGCGCGCAATCTCTTTGCCGTCGGCGGCGTCGGCGCAATAGGCGAAGAGGAAGAGTACGCCTCGCGCGAGGCGATGATCGACGCTTTCCGCTCCTCGCAGACTCGCGCCGCGGTGATTTGCGGAACGGATGCGACGTACGCCGAAGATGCGGAGAACGCGGCCCAGCGCTTGAAGGCGGCCGGCGCCGATTGGGTGATCCTTGCAGGCAAGCCAGGTGAGCATGAAACGCGCCTGCGCGCTGCTGGCGTGGATCAGTTCGTGTTCACTGGTCAGGATGCGTTGAAAGAACTCGGGACGTTGCACGTCGCGCTCGGGATTTCCGGGTGACGGACCAGCACACTCCCTTCTCGCGCGACAATTGCCGCGACGGCCGTCGGGGACGTCAGCGCGCGGTGCTGATCGGTTTAGGATTCGGCGCCGTATTGCTGTCGCTCGCCTTCGTTGCCGCTGCCGGCGGCTGGTGGTCGCCCTGGGCCGCGCGCTACGAAATCCAGGGCGTCGACGTTTCGCACCACCAGGGCGCGATCGATTGGCGCGCGCTGGCGGCGGACGATGTCGCGTTTGCGTACATCAAGGCGACGGAAGGCGGCGATCATGTCGATCCGCGCTTTGCCGATAACTGGGAGGCCGCCGGCGAGACGGAGCTTTATCGCGGCGCGTATCACTTCTTCACGCTCTGCCGTCCCGGCGCGCAGCAGGCCGCGAACTTCATCGCGGTCGTGCCGCGCGCGGCGGGCGCGCTGCCGCCGGCGCTCGATTTGGAACACATGGGGCCGTGTCGCGAAGGACCGACCATGCCGGATGTGATCGCCGAAGCGCGGGTCTGGCTTGACCGCGTCGAAGCGCATTACGGCGTGCGGCCCATCATTTACACCACGCGCGAATTTCACGATGCGCACTTGGCGGAGGTGCGCGGCGAGCGTTTCTGGATTCGCTCCATCGCGTCGCCGCCGAACTTCCGGGAACGCGACTGGGTGATCTGGCAACACCACAACCGCGGCCACAAACGCGGCGTGCAAGGCCCGGTCGATCTCAACGCGTTCCGCGGCGACGCAGCGGCGCTAGCGGGGTTTGCTTCCGGCGGAAGGCCGAACTCATGACGCGGTCCGAAGTCGATAGCCTGATCGATGCGCTTGATCGCGCCGACCGGACCCAAACCGAGGCCTGGCGAAAACCCTTGGCGACTCTCTGGGAAAGACTGAAGAAAGCGCAACGCACGCGCCGTTGGATTGGCACGCCACTTCTGGCGACGATCATTGCACTTCCTGGTTTGATGGGCGTCGATCAATGGGAAGGTTGGCTGATGGCGTCGGGCGTCTTGGGCGCCGCCAGTTTCTTCGTCATGCAGAACGTTTTGGAGCGGCTTATGCCTGTTCTCGAACGTGAGGAGCGCATTGAGGCGCTGCAAACCTACTTCAACTGGCGAGACTACGACGAGTTCGAAGAAAGAACGCCCGCATGAGCCTGCCCGATTTCTCCAGACTTGCGCTCGACGCCGACATCGCAACAGCCGCGCCGCCAACAGGCGAACCTTGGCTCACGCCCGAAGGCATCG
>DASPMA010000247.1:0-2584 GCA_035627335.1 Binatia bacterium | reverse complement strand
ACTTCAGCCGCTATTACCCGCCGCGCGCACTCGAGCGCGAGCAGGAAGGGCGCGTGATGCTGGACTGCTTGGTGGACGCCAACGGCCGGATTTCGTGCACAGTCATCTCGGAAGATCCCGATGGCTGGGGCTTCGGCGAAGCGGCGTTGCGCATCTCGCGCAACTTCCGCGCTGCGGCGCAAACGTCGGACGGCCGGCCCACATCGGGCGGACGGACGCGCGTGCCGATCACGTTCCGGCTCGGTTGACGACGAGCACGCGACAAAACGGAGCCGCGGCGCCAAGCGCCGCGGCTTCGCGCATCTGTGATCGTCATCGCGCGCGTGTGAATTGGCGCGCGCCGCGATGAGGCACACGCTCCTCTTGTATCGAAGCCGGCGCAAAGACCGGCTCACACGGGAGGAAGCGCATGACTCAAGCAGTTGCGCGCGCCACATCGCTCGGCGCCTCGGCTTTGCTGATGGGAGGCGCGGTGTTGTTCGCGCTGACCATGACGTACACGATTGTCCCAAGCTTCGATCCGCCCCCGCCAGGGACGATCGAGATGACGCCCGAACCGGCGCCGCCGCCGCCGCCCACGCCGCGCACCCAGCCCCGGACACAGCCACTCGAAGAGTTGGTGGTCGATCCGCTTCCGCCGTTGACGCCGGTCTCGAGGTCCACCGGCGCTGAGCGTCCCTCTATCGGCCCGATCGCGCCAACGGGGCCCGTCGAAGTCACTCGGCCGCATTGGCTGGAGCAGCCCCGCAATTTGGCGCGCTACTACCCGCGCCGAGCCCTCGAGCGGAGCATCGAAGGCGATGTTGTACTCAATTGCCTGGTGCGCGTCTCCGGCCTATTGGACTGCGCAGTCGTCTCCGAAAACCCCGCGGGATGGGGCTTTTCGCAGGCGGCGCTGCGTATTTCCGGCGCATATCGCATGACGCCGGCGACGCGCGGCGGGGTGGCCGTGGAGGGGCGGTATACAATGCGGGTTCCCTTCCGGATCGATTAGGCTGGATTGACTAGGAGTGACGGCGCGACCGCATTTTGGCCGGGATTTGCCAGCAAATCCCGGCGACGAGGGTGAGCCTAATTCCAACGAGAGACGTGGAGTTGAAGAGATGAAGCTTTTGCTGAGCGCTGCTGCTGTCGCGGCGCTTTTGGCCGCATCGCCGGCTATGGCGCAAACGGACGCTGCGCCTGCGGCCGCCTCATGCGGTGCAGTGGCGCCGGCGCCAGGCAATCAGCCTGATGGCGCGACCGCCGACCGCGCCGTCGTCGAGGCGTACACCACGCAGTTCAATGCTTGGGTCGAAGCCACGAACCAAGTGCTGAGCTGCAAGCGCGCGCGCGCCGAAGAAGCGCTCGCCCGCGCGAATGCGCTCACGGGCGAATTCAATACCGAGAACACTGCGCTGCGCGGCGCGATTGACGTGTGGACGGCGGAGGTCGCTGAATTCAACGCGCGCGCTCCGGCGCGGCGTCAGCGCGACCCGCGTTCGGTCAACAACAGCAACCGCTAAATAGACTCGCGTGGGGTGCTGATAAAGCGCCACAGGGGAGTAAAGAGCGCGAGCGCGACAGCGGCCAGCGCGAGTCCCGTCGCCGGGATAAGCGCGGCCGTCCGCGGTCCGAATTCGCTGGCGGCGAAGCCGACGATCGCTGAGCCGATTGGCGCGCCGCCCATGAAGCCCATCGAGTACACGGCAAGGACGCGGCCGAGATATTGCTGATCGGCCGCGCCTTGCACGATGGTGCGGCTCATCGAGATCGCGACGCCTGCGGCCAAGCCCCAGATCACCACGATCCCGACAAACCAAAGGAACGGTTTGTGCACCGCGAAGGTGAACAGGGCGCCGGCGCTGATGATGTGCGAAGCGATCAAGGCGCGCCCCGGGCGCGATAGCGGCTTCAGTCTGCTGAGAACAACCGCGGACACGAACGAGGCGCCCCAGAAAGTTGCGAACACCGCGCCCAGGCGCGCGGCCTGCGATTGCGCATCGCCGCCATAAGCGTCCCGTATGATGAGCGGAAACAGAACCTGGAACGAGCCGATTACGAACACGCCGACATAGGCGGCCGAAATCAGCATCGGCGACATGATCGGATTACGGAAAGAGTAGAGCAGCCCGTCGCGCATATCCCGCAGGGCGCCCATCACTGTATGCTCGTGTCCGGTCGGCTTGGGGGCCTGCAGGAAGATGGCCACTACGGCGCCTATGCCGAGCACGAGTGCTTGCAGCGCCAGAAAAGGAGCCGGCGAAGCGCCGGCGAAACGCGCCACCAGGATGCCGGCGATCTGCGCCCCGATCTGCACGGCTGTCGTCGTTGCGGCGGCGGTTGCGATGGGGGTGTGCCGGCCCCGCGCGCTTTCGCGCATGACGACGCCGTTCAGAGCGGCGTCGCGCACCGGCATCATGAACGCGGCGCACGCGCCGACCACGATCGCGTAAGCCACAAGGATTGTGTAGGTGAGGGCGCCCGCAGCGATGACAGCCGCGAGCACGATCGATGCGACGGCGAAGCAAACTTGCAGCGCCGCCAGTGTCGGCCCCGCCTTGGCGCGCTCGGCCAAGAGGCCGCCGAACAGCAGCAGGCAGAA
>DASPMA010000246.1:0-2283 GCA_035627335.1 Binatia bacterium | reverse complement strand
TCGTAGGCGTCGTACTGCCGCGCCAGCGCTTCGCCTTGGGCGCGGAAGTTGGCGAGGTCGGCGTCGGTCCACCAATTGCGCAGCGCGCCGGTGGAGTCGAACGCTGCGCCGTTGTTATCGAAGCTGTGGCTGATCTCGTGGCCGATCACGGCGCCGATCGCGCCGTAATTATAGGCCGGGTCAGCCGACGCATTGAAGAACGGCGGCTGCAGGATCGCGGCCGGGAAGTTGAGCGCGTTCTGCACCGGCAGGTTCACCGCGTTCACCGTCTGCGGCGTCATCCACCATTCGTTGCGGTCCATCGGCCGGCCGAGCTTGGCAAGCTGGTGCGCGTATTCCACGCGCTCGCCGTTGACGGCGTTGGCATAAGCATTGTCGGCGGCCACCTCATAGGCGGAATAGTCGCGCCACGTGTCCGGATAGCCGACGCCCACAACGATCGTGGACACCTTCCGCAAAGCCTCTTGCCGGGTTTCCGGCGCCATCCAGTCGAGATTCTGGACGCGCTGCGCGAAGGCAGTCCTGATATTTTCGACCATCGCCTGCACTTCTTCACGCGCCGACGCGGGGAAATAGCGCTCGACATAGGCGCGGCCCACGGCGTCTCCGAGATAGACCCCGAGCGCATCGAGCGCACGCTTGGCGCGGTCGCGTTGCTGCGGCGTGCCGGAAAGCGTGGTGCCGTAGAACGCGAAGTGCGCCTGGTCGATCTGCGTCGGCAGAACGTCGGCATGGCTGTTGATCTGATGAAAGGCGAGCCAGTCCTTCCACGCCTGCAGCGGCTGCGAAGCCACCAGCGCCGAAAGGCGCGTGATCGCCTGATCATGATAAGCGGCGATGCGTTGCTGGTCGCCCAATTGAGCGCCCGCAAGGAATGCATTCCAATCGATGCCCGGCGCGCGCTGCGCAAGTTCGGCGCGGCTCCAGACGGCGGCGCGGTTGGCCCAGTCGTCCGTCTGCTCGCGCGTCGCATGGGCGCGGGCGATCTGCATTTCCAGATTGTAGATGCGCTGCGCTTTTGCCGATGCATCGGCGATCCCGGCAAGCGTCAACACGCGCTCGATGTAGGCGCGGTACGCCGTGCGGAGTTCGGCCATCTCCGCATCGCTCGAAAGATAATACTCCCGTTCCGGCAGCCCGAGCCCGCCTTGCAGAATGTATGGCAGCACCTCGCCCGGCGTCGCCAGCCCCTGCGTCACGAACACGCCGAACAGGTTCTCGGTCTGAAGGTCCGTTGCGTTCAACGGGTCGACATCGGCGCGGACTTGCTCGCCGAGCACGCGGGATAGATCGGTGCGATTGGCGATCGCGTTGAAGCGCGCGAGATCGGCTTGCACCGGGGCCATGCCGGCGCGGTCGATCGCGGCGGTGTCGGTGTAGGCGTTGTAGAAGTTGGCGATACGCGCTTCATCCGAACCGGCGGCGGGAGTTGATTGGACGATGCCCTGCACCAGCTCCGTCGTCTGGCGTTCGGTTTCGAGGAAGGCGCGGTAGAACGAGCCGATGCTCGAGCGGTCGGCCGGAATGTCCGTCGTTCGCTGCCAGGCGCCATTGGCGTAACCGTAGAAGTCGTCGCCCGGCTGAAGACTCGTGTCCATTGCCGCCAGATCGACGCCGGCCTCGTTGGCCGCATCCCCCGAACAGGCGGCGGCGCTGAACGCGAGCGCGGCGCCGAGAATGAGAGCGGAAACAGAACGTCTGAGCATGGGCGCCTCGTCGACAAATGGGTCGTCGAGAGCTTTAGGCGCACAGCGGCGCTGCAGCAACCAGCCGCGGCGCCGGGCTATGGTCTGTCCGAGTGGCGGTTCGTCGCGGGTTCGCGCTTAGGCCGCGCGCTGCAACGCGGCCTTGGCCACGGCTTCACGTACGCGTTCGGCGATCGCATTGCGCCGCGTCGTTTCGCCCGCCCTGAGAGCGGCCAGTTCGGCGACGCCCTGCGTGCAGACTTCAAGCGCAGCACGGGTAACGTCGTTGCGCGTCCTCAGCAGCGCCTTGATCTGCAATGCGAAGGCCGTGCATGCCTGCATCAGCGGCCCGTCGCCGGCATTCACGGCATAGGCCTGCACCTGACGCAGCGCGGCTTCACAAGCGTCCGCCTTTGCCCCGTCAGCGACGAAGGCAGCGCCCGCAGCCGTCAACGCGCCGACAATGTGAGCCAGCGTTTGCTCCTCGCCGGCGCCAGCGCGATCGGAATCGGCCTTGCGCCGCTTCTTTGGCGCGCCCGCAGTGACGATGCCCGCGCGGCGGCACGGCCCAACATAGCCCGCCGCTTCCACGAACGGA
>DASPMA010000245.1:0-2307 GCA_035627335.1 Binatia bacterium | reverse complement strand
TGTTCTCGCGCACCTCGGTGGGCGCGATCAGCGTCAGCCCGAGCTCGCCGGGCAAACGCACGAGCTGCGAGTTGAAGAGGTAGGAGGAGACGGCGTCTTCCAGTGAGACTTGAGCCGCCGGTACTTCGATGAACACCGGCGCGAATAGGCCGCGCGCCTTTTCGCGGATCTCGGCATAGACCGCCGCTTTGTCCTCGAAGGCGTTCTCGTGGTGAAAGAGCACGTGCTCGTGCGAAACCGCGACAACGTCGTTGTGGAAGGCGCCGGCGTCGATCGCGGCGCTGCTCTGGCGCGCGAATACGGTGCGCTCTGGCGCGAGGCCATGGCGGCGCGCGAGGGCGCGGCAGGATTCCAATGTTTGCCGGGCGGGAAAACCGGCGCGTGTTTCGCTGGCCTCTCGGCCGTAGATGAAAATCTCGACGCCCGGCGCGGCCTGTTCGGCGCAGAGGCGCATGTGGTTGGCAGCGCCTTCATCCGAGAGCGCGCTGTGCGGGGTGAGCGCGGGATGCACGGCGAAGCGCCCTTCATTCGGCATCAGCGCGCGGAGGGTGCGTTCGGTTTGCTCTGGTTCGAGGATGCGGTGGAGCATCGTTTGCAGGTTGGCGACGGAGACGTGCAGGCGGCCGTCGGCGCAATCGGCGCTGGGCGAGATCGTCGCCGCGTTGGCGGCCCACATCGCCGACGATGCGAGCGCAGCGCGTGCGATGGTAGGTTCGGTGCGCCAGGCGCGCTCCCAGACTTCGCCATCGCTGCCGGTGAGGCCCAGCGAGCGGAGCCAGATGATGTTGGGCCGCTCGTGCGGCGGCAGCACGCCTTGGCGCAAGCCGAGCGCGCGCAAGTGCTGCATTTTCTTCAGCCCTTGTAGCGCTGCTTCGCGCGGGCGGGCGACGGTGTCGCGGTTGCGTTCTGATGCGAGATTGCCTTCGGACAGGCCCGCGTAGTTGTGCGTGGGGCCGACAAGCCCGTCGAAATTGATTTCTTCCGCGCTCATTCCGGCAGGCCAGGCGCGGGGATCGGCGCAGCCTTTTCCGAGAGCTGCGTCGCCACTGGATAGGCGACATAGTCAGCGGCGTAGTATGCGCTTGGACGCAGCGAACCGGAAAGACCGGGTCCGCCGAAGGGCAGCGCACCGGAAGCGCCGGTGGTTGGGCGGTTCCAGTTGAGCACGCCGGCGCGCAGCTCGTTCTTCACGCGCGCCCAAAGCGCGGGATCGTCGCTGATGAGGCCGCCGGCGAGGCCGAAGCGCGTGGCGTTGGCGAGATCGAGCGCGTGGTCGAAATCGCTGGCGCGATAGACTTGCAGCACGGGGCCGAACAATTCTTCGTCCGGCGGCGAGAGTCCTGTGACGTCAATGACGCCGGGATGCACGAACGCGCCGTCCCGCTTCACGGGCACCACGATTTTCGCGCCCATCGCGGCGAGCCCCTGCTCGAACTTCACGGCGCGATCGGCGGCGTGCGCATTCACCAGCGGGCCCATGAAGGGTTCCGGTGTCGCGTCGCCGCGATCCACGCGAATATTTCGCGCGACGTCGGCCACGGCTTGCACGATCGCATCGCCATCGTCGCCCGTGGGCACGATGAGCCGGCGCGCGCAAGAACAGCGTTGACCGCTGGTGGCGAACGCGGAATGCGCGATCAGATTGGCGGCGGCTTTGACATCGACGGGCGGCCAGACGATCAGCGGGTTGTTGCCGCCGAGTTCGAGCGCCAGCAGCATGTCGGGCCGGCCCGCGAATTTGCGATGGATGAGCGCGCCGGTCTGCGCCGAGCCTGTGAAAAGAACGCCGTTGAGGCCGGATGCATCGAGTAGCGCCGCGCCGGTCTCGACCGCCCCTTGCAGCAGATTGAGCACGCCCGCGGGCAGGCCCGCTTCTTCCCAGGCTTCCACCATCAGCGCGCCGACGCCGGGGGTAAGTTCGCTAGGCTTGAAGAGGATGGTGTTGCCGGCGAGCAAAGCGGGCACGATGTGACCGTTCGGCAAATGGCCCGGGAAGTTGAACGGTCCGAACACACCCAGGACGCCGTGGGCGTGATGCGCGAGCACGGTGGCGCCGAAGGCGGTCTTTTCTTCCTTGGCGCCGGCGCGCTCAGCCTGGGCGCGGATGGACAGCTCGATCTTGCCGGCCATCGCTTGCACTTCGCCGCGCGCGTCCCACAGCGCCTTGCCCATTTCACGGCTGATGGTTTGCGCGATCTCTTCGCCGCGGCGCTTGATGATCTCGCCGAATTTGCGGGCGATGGCGACGCGCTCTTCAATCGGGCGACGCGACCAAGCAGGAAACGCGAGCCGCGCGGCGGCCATCGC
>DASPMA010000244.1:0-2069 GCA_035627335.1 Binatia bacterium | reverse complement strand
AGCCAGGGCTTTCAGGTGAACGCCACGTTCGATGGCGCGCCGTTCGCGAACGCAGCGCTTGTTCTTTACAAGGCCGGTGAGCCTGAGAACGATCTCGATCGCTTCGTGACGACTGACGCCAACGGCAACGCAACGCTGACGCTGGAAGGGCCGGGCGAGTACATTCTCGTGGCGCGCCATCGCGCCGACGCGCCGGCGGGCTCGCAAGCGCAGATTCAGAGCTTCACGACATCGCTTGTGTTCGAGGCGCACAACACGCTCCCGGCCGTCGTGGAGTTGCCGCAAAGCGAAACTGAAGACCGCCCGCGTCGCCGCAATCGCATTCGCCGTTGAGCCGATAGCGTACCGTCTCAACTGAAGCGGGTCAGGAACAGGCGCAATTTCGTCACGTTGAAACATGGCCGGCGGTCCGGCGCTTCAACGGAGCGAAATGTACATGAGACGGTATTTTCTGATCGCCACGAGCGCGCTCGCCTTGGCGGCGTGCGGGCAACAAGCGACCACCGAAACTGCCGAGACGCCCGCAACCGAAACGCCCGCGACGCAGCAGGCCTCGATGAGCGCGACTGACTTCATCCAGACGGTCGCTGCATCCGACGCGTTCGAAATCCAATCCTCGGAACTTGCGGCGCAGCGCGCGGCGCGTCAGGACGTGAAGGACCTTGCTTCGCAAATGGTGACGGCGCACCGCCAGACCACGCAAGAACTCACGCAGCTGACATCGGCCAACAGCATGCCGGCGCCGACGCCGCAACTGAACGCGACGCAACAAACAAGTCTCGACAATTTGCGCAATCAGACCGGCCAGTCGTTCGACGACGCCTATCTCGATGCGCAGGTGGCCGCGCACGAAAACGCCGTGCGCACGTTCGAGCAGTATGCTTCCAGCGGCGAAGCCGGCCCATTGCGCGACTGGGCTCAGCGCACGCTGCCAAACCTGCGCCAGCACTTGCAGCATGCGCAGGGCTTGGAGAACGCCACGTAGAGCGCCTTCCTTGATGCCGCTTACGGGCCGGACCTTCGGGTCCGGCCCGTCTTGTTTTGACTTGCGCCCGCCGCTGCGCCGCCCTCAAATCTTCCGCGCGCGGATGCGATGGGAATGCGGGCGATTGAACACCACTGCAAGGCGGGCCTTGCCGGTCAGCTCTTCGCACCAAGCCGCGCGGCTGACACTAAGCGCCCTACTCTCGCCCGCGTTTTGAAGCGAAGTGGCGCGTTTCAAGGCGGGAGACCGGTATGAAGACAGGAAAATTGGCGGCGACGCTCTTCGCGTTGGCCGCACTGGCGGCGTGCGGGGAGCCGACACTGCTTACGGTACATGCGAGTTCGACCACGCGGGCGACGCCGGACTTGGCCATTGTCACGCTTGGCGTGTCGGCGCGGGGCGCAACGGCGCAGGCCGCCCAGCAAGCCCAGAACACGCGCATGAACGCTGTACTTGCAGCGGCGCGGGCGGCGGGCGTTGAAGAGCGCGACGTGCAAACAGTGGGGTTCTCGATCGAGCCGCAATACACCTATGCGCGCAACGCGCCGCCGCGGGTCAGCGGTTATGTGAGCCGAAACATTGTCTCTATCCGGGTGCGCGATACGAGCCGCGTCAGCGGTTTGATCGATGCAACGGTCGCTGAAGGCGCGAACGACCTTCAGGGCATCCAATTCACGTTTGAGGACGAAGAGGCTTCACGCGATGCGGCGCGCGCCGAGGCGCTTGAAACCGCGCGGGCGCGCGCGCAGGCTTACGCCGAAGCGGCGGAGATGCGTGTGGTGCGCATGCTCTTCATCACCGAGCCCGGCGCCGCGGCGACGCCCTACCCTATGGACGGTCACGCCTACGGACGCGTGGCGGCCGCAGTCGAGCAGGCGGCAAACGTAAGCGCGATCCGCGCCGGCGAACTGGATGCGCAGAGCGCGGTGACAGTGGTGTTTGAGCTGCGCTGAGGGCTGCCGGCGTGCACCTGACCCTCGGGAGGGAACCAATTTTTCCCTGAGACGATGGCGGTGATCAGGCGCCGGCTCTAGGCTTGGCGCGAAGGACATTGTGCATGCGCGTATGGCACATCATCGCGGCG
>DASPMA010000243.1:0-2146 GCA_035627335.1 Binatia bacterium | reverse complement strand
TCGGCACGCCAGCGGCGATTTGGCCGATGATCGGGATGCCGCCATTGCTGCCGCGGCTCTGGCCGACGACGCTGGGGCGGAAATTGGTGCGCCCCTTGGGCGGGGCCGCGGGCGCTGCGCTGTCCGGCAGCTTCAGCACTTCGAGCGCGCGCGCACGGTGCGGCAGGCGGCGCAGAAATCCGCGTTCCTCGAGGGCGGTGATCAGCCGGTGGATGCCGGATTTGGAGGCCAGATCGAGCGCCTCCTTCATCTCGTCGAAAGAGGGCGAGACGCCCGACTCTTTGATCCGCTCGTGGATGTAGAGCAGCAGTTCTTTTTGTTTCGCTGTCAGCATGACCTGGGACCAAACAGTGAACGATATTGCGTTCTATATCCGTTCCGGGAGGTGCGTCAAGTCCAGTTGGGTTAATGCCCAAGTAATCGCCGCGTCGCCGCCGCCACATCGGCCTCCCGCATCAAACTTTCACCGACAAGAAACGCGCGGGCGCCGGTTCGTCTCAAACGATTGATGTCGTCGGCGGTGGCGATACCGGACTCCGACACAAGAAGTTTTGTTCTCGGGACGTAGGCGGCCAGGCGCTCGGTTGTCGCTAGATCTGTCTCGAATGTTTTGAGCGATCGATTGTTGATGCCGATGATCGCGCCTTCGAATTTCAGCGCGCGCTCCAGCTCTCGCTCATCATGAACCTCCACCAAATAGTCCATGCCAACGCTTGTAGCCATGTCGGCGATGTCGCCAGCGAGTTCGTCTTCGCACGCGGCCATGATGATCAGAACAGCATCCGCACCTAACGCGCGGCTTTCGAGCGCTTGCCACGGATCAACGATGAAATCCTTCCGCAGGACGGGAAGGGACACCGCTGCGCGCGCCGCAACAAGATATTCGTCGGCGCCTCGGAAACTTGGGCCGTCAGTCAGCACGGAAAGGCAAGTTGCGCCGCCATCAGAATAAGCACGCGCGAGTTCAGGCGGGTTGAAGTTCGCGCGGATCAGGCCCTTCGAAGGGCTCGCCTTTTTGATCTCTGCAATCAGCGCGCGCCGCTCGGGGTTCGAGCGGATGGCATTCGCGAAACCTCGAGGGGCAGATTGCGCTTTTATCGCCTCATGCAATTCGCTTGGCGAGACGCGCTGTTTGCGCGCCGCCACTTCTTCCAGCTTGTAGGCGATGATCTTGTCGAGAACGCTCATGACGCAGCCTGTGAGACGGCAACGAGTTTCTCCAACGCCCCGCGTGCGGCGCCGCTGTCGAGCGATTGCGCGGCGAGTGGCCAGCCTTCCGGCACATCCTTGGCGCGGCCCGCGACGACGAGCGCACCGGCCGCGTTGAGGATGACGGCGTCGCGGTGACCGCGACGACCAGCGCCGTTGAGGAGCGCGCGCATTTCCTCGGCGTTCTCCACGGCCGAGCCGCCGCGGATGTCGGGGTTGATCGGCGCATCGACGCTGGCGTTCACGCGCGTGATGGCGCCGCCGTCAAGGATGGCGACGTTGTTTGCTTCGCTCGACTGTGCAGATAGCTCGTCGAGCCCGCCGGCGCCATGCACAACCCACGCCTTTTCGCAGCCAAGGTCGTTCAACGCGCCGGCGACTGGTTCGAGAAAGTCCGCGCTGAAAACGCCGACGAGTTGCCGCTTGACGCCGGCCGGATTGGAGAGCGGGCCGAGCAGATTGAAGATGGTGCGCTTGCCCAGCTCGCGTCGCGCCAGCGCGACGTGGCGCATGGCGGGATGATGATTCTGCGCGAAGAGGAAGGCGACGCCGGCTTCGCGCAAGCAGCGGTCCAGCGTTGGCACATCGGCAGTGAGTTGCACGCCAAGCGCTTCGAGCACATCCGCGGCACCGGATTTCGAACTCATCGCCCGATTGCCGTGCTTGGCGACGGGCACGCCGCAACCCGCCACGACGAACGCAACCGCCGTCGAAATGTTCAGCGTATGCGCGCCATCGCCGCCCGTGCCGCAGACATCGATGGCGCCGGGCGGCGCTTCGATGCGCACCATGCGCGCGCGCAAGCTGCGTGCGCCACCGGCGATCCACTTCGGATCGCTCATGTGCTCCATAGTGAGTGTCAGGAAGCGCTTGACCTCGTCGTGGTGCGCTTGGCCGTCCATGATTTCGGCGAACGCGGCGTCAATTTCGTCGCCGG
>DASPMA010000242.1:0-4747 GCA_035627335.1 Binatia bacterium | reverse complement strand
CGCCAAGCGCGACCTTGCGATAGAGAGTCAGCGCGTAGGACGCCGAGAAGATCACGCCCAGGCATGCGCCGGCGGCGACCCAAGCGTTGACCTGGAACGTGCCGACCATGGTGAGGATTTCGCCGGGAAAGCCGCTGGTGCCCGGCAAACCGACATTGCCCATGGTGAAGAGCATGAAGATCGCGGCGTAGACCGGCATACGGTTCACCAGGCCGCCATAGAAGGCAATCTCACGCGTGTGCATGCGGTCATACACGACGCCAACACACAGGAAGAGCGCTCCCGAGATAACGCCGTGCGACAGCATCTGGAAAATCGCGCCTTGGATGCCCTGCACCGTGCCAGCGAAGATGCCCATGGTGACGAAACCCATGTGCGCGACGGACGAGTACGCAATCAGCTTCTTCATATCGACTTGGCGGAACGCGACGAGCGAGGCCCAGACGATGGCGATGACGCTCAGTGCGAACACCAAAGGCGTGAAGAAGTGCGAAGCTTCCGGGAACATGGGCAGCGAGAAGCGCAGGAAGCCGTAGCCGCCCATCTTTAGCAGGATTGCCGCCAGAACAACGGACGCCGCCGTCGGCGCTTCGACGTGCGCATCCGGCAGCCAGGTGTGAACGGGCCACATCGGCATCTTCACCGCGAACGAGGCGAAGAAAGCGAGCCATAGGAAGAGCTGTAGCCCATACGCAAACCCGGTGGTCTGTGCGTAGGCCGTGAGTTCTTCGATGCTGGCCGTGCCGGCGATCGCGATCATGGCGACGATCGCCACGAGCATCAGGAGCGAGCCTAAGAGCGTGTAGAGGAAGAACTTGAACGCCGCATAGACGCGACGCTCCCCTCCCCACACGCCGATGAGAATGAACATCGGGATGAGGCCGCCTTCGAAGAAGACGTAGAAGAGGATGATGTCCTGGGCGCAGAAGACGCCGATCATCAACGTCTCAAGCAGCAGGAACAGAACCATGTAGCTGGAGACCTGCTTTTCGATGGACCAGCTCGCGAGGATGCAGAGAGGCGTCAGGAAGGTCGTCAGCAGGACGAGCGACATGGAGAGCGAGTCGACGCCCATCCGGTACGCAGCGCCAAAGGCCCAGGGCGCATATTCGGTGAACTGGTAGGCGGAATTGTTGAAGTCGAACGCCGCGAACGCCACCAGCGACACAAGGAACGTGGCGATGGTGATGATCAGCGTCAGCAGCCGAACGCCATTGTCGTAGCCAGAGTCGACGCCCCGCAGCGACATGCGTGACAGTAGGATCAGCACCGCCCCCGCCGCCGGCAGGAACGTGATGATGGAGAGGATGGGCCAGCCGGCGAACATCTCGCTCATCCGCGGGCTCCCATGCCGGCATAGATCGCGTAGGCGCCGAAGGCGACGGCGGCGATCAGCATGATGAAACTGTAGTGATAGACAAAACCGGTTTGCACGCGGCGCAGGATACCAGAGAAAAAGCGCGACGTGGCGGCGAGCCCGTCCGGGCCGAGCCCGTCGATGAGGCGCCGATCTCCGACCTTCCAGAACAGATCGCCAAGCGCGCGCGAGCCTTTGACGAGGAAGAAATCGTAGATCTCGTCGAAGTACCACTTGTTATAGAGGAAGGCCCAGACCGGACCCTTTGCCATCGCTTTGGCTGCAGCCCTGTTCCACAGATAGAAGATTACGGCGAGCAGGAAGCCGGTCACCGTCACGATCAGCGGCGCCCAGATCACCCAAGCCGGAAAGTCGTGATGTTCGCCATGCGCCAATGGCACGACATGATCCCAGAAGCCTTCGGCGTGTTCGCCGAGGAAGTACGGGGCGAACATGAAGCCTGCGGCGATCGCGCCAGCGGCCAGTACGAACAGCGGCCCCAGCATCACCCAAGGGGATTCATGCGCGGGCGCCGAGCCATCGGCGGGCGCGGGCGCGGGCGCGTGATGGTCGCCATGGTGCGCGGCTGGTGAAGCCTCTTCTTCATGGCCCTCTTGCGTGTGGCCGGGGCTGTGCGCCGCGTCGTGGTGGTGGGCGTTTGGACTACCGCGGTACTTGCCTTCGAAGGTCATGAAAGCGAGGCGCCAGGAATAGAAGCTCGTCAGCAGCGCGGCTGTAACGCCGCACCAGAACGCGAACTGTGCGCCAATGCCGTGGCTGCCGTACGCGGCTTCAATGATGGCGTCCTTGGAATAGAAACCGGCGAAACCGCCGAGGCCAGGAATGCCGACCCCAGTGAGCGCCAGCGTGCCGATGATCATCATCGCCCATGTGATCGGCATGGGTTTGCGCACGCCGCCCATGTTGCGCATGTCCTGCTCGTGGTGGAGCCCGACGATTACTGAGCCGGCGCCGAGAAAGAGCAGCGCCTTGAAGAAGGCGTGCGTGAATAGGTGAAACATCGCCGCGTTGTAGGCGCCCACGCCGGCGGCGAAGAACATGTAGCCGAGCTGTGAGCACGTCGAGTACGCGACGACGCGCTTGATGTCGTTCTGCGCCAAGCCAACCGTGGCGGCGAACAGCGCGGTGGCGCCGCCGATGATGGTGACGAAGCCGGCAGAGAGCGGCGCGAGTTGATAGATTTCGCCCGCTCGGCACACCATAAAGACGCCCGCGGTGACCATCGTGGCGGCGTGGATGAGCGCCGAGACCGGCGTTGGGCCTTCCATGGCATCGGGCAACCACACGTGCAGGAAGAATTGCGCCGACTTGCCCATCGCGCCGATGAAGAGCAGCGCCGCGACCGCCTCGACGACAGGGACCTCAAAAACCGTGAGGTCGAACACCATGCCCGGATTGGCGGCGGCCGCTTCGAAGACGGCGTCGAACTGGATCGAGCCGTAGGCCGTGAACGCGGCCATGATGCCGAGCGCGAAGCCGAAATCGCCGACCCGGTTGTTCACGAACGCCTTGATGGCCGCGTCGTTGGCCGAGCGCTTGTGATACCAGAAGCCGATCAGGAGGTACGAGGCGACGCCTACGCCTTCCCAGCCGAAGAAAAGTTGCAGAAAATCGTTCGCCGTCACCAGAGCGAGCATGGAGAAGGTGAAGAACGACAGGTACGAGAAGAACCGCGCCTTGTGGGGGTCCTCGCGCATGTAACCGATCGAGTAAACGTGAACGAGGAACGAAACTGTGTTCACGACCACGAGCATGATCGCCGAGAGCGCGTCGATCCGGACGCTCCAGATGGACGTGAAGCCGGCGACATCGATGAAACGCATCACCTCGATGACGCGCTCGTGCCCCTCGCCCCAGACGAAATCGGCGAAGATGGGCAGCGAGAGCGCGAGCGAGAGGCCGACGGACGCGGTCGTGATCGCCATCGCGACTTTGTCGCCGATGTAACGCTGCAAGAGGCCGGCGACGGCCGCCGCGATCAGCGGCCCCAGAACGATCAGGACTTCAGGTGAAAACTGCACGCCGTCAGCCCTTCATCTGATTGATCTGATCGACGGCGATCTCGCCGCGATTGCGGAAATAGGTGACGAGGATGGCGAGGCCGACCGCCGCTTCGGCGGCGGCGACCGTCAGCACCAGCATCGCAAAGATCTGGCCTTCGAGATTTTGCAGAAAGGCGGAGAAGGCAACGAGATTGACGTTGACCGCGAGGAGAACGAGTTCGATCGACATCAGAATGATGATGACGTTCTTGCGGTTCACAAAAATACCGAACACGCCGATCGTGAAAAGCGCGCCCGCGACCACCAGGTAATGGGTTAGCGTGATCTCCATCAGCCCAGTCCCTGCCCCGGCCGCACGTCCTTAAGTTCGACCGCTTCCGAACGGCGCCGTCCGACTTGCGCGGTGATGTCCTGCTTCTTGACGCCCGCGCGGTGGCGCAGCGTCAGCACGATAGCGCCGACCATGGCGACGAAGAGCACCAGGCCCGCCATTTGGAAGACAAGCAGGTAGTCGGTGTAGAGCACCCGCCCAATGGCTTCAGCGTTCGTGACCTCGCTGACCTGCTCCGGCGCGATCGCAATCGGGGCGCCGTTGGCCGAGTTCGCGGCGGTGCTGACCAGAAACAATTCGGCGAAGAGGGCGACAGCGATCAGCGCGCCGATCGGCATGTAGGAAAGGAAGCCTTGCTTCAGCTCGGCAAAGTCCACGTCGAGCATCATCACGACGAACAGGAAGAGCACCGCGACCGCGCCGACATAGACGACGACGAGCAGCATTGCCAGAAACTCGGCGCCCAAGAGCACGAAAAGGCCGGCGCTCGTGAAGAACGTCAGGATCAGGAACAGCACGGAATGCACGGGATTGCGCGCAGCAATCACCGCGAACGCGGAAACCACCGCGATCGTCGCAAGCACATAAAAGGCGATCGCCGCCAACATTCGCTATGCTCTCCCGATTGCGCCGCCACGCTTCTGCGCGGCGGACGACGAGCGCGCGCTATCTGTACGGCGCGTCCAGTTCCAAATTCTTCGCGATTTCCCGCTCCCAACGGTCGCCATTGGCGAGCAGCTTTTCCTTGTCGTAGTACAGCTCTTCCCGCGTTTCGGTGGCGAACTCCAGGTTCGGGCCTTCGACGATGGCGTCCACCGGGCACGCCTCCTGGCAATAGCCGCAATAGATGCACTTCACCATGTCGATGTCGTAGCGCGTCGTGCGGCGCGAGCCGTCCTCGCGGGGCTCGGCTTCGATGGTGATGGCCTGCGCCGGGCAAATGGCTTCGCAGAGCTTGCAGGCGATGCAGCGCTCTTCGCCATTGGGATAGCGGCGCAGCGCGTGTTCGCCGCGAAAGCGCGGGCTCATCGGGTT
>DASPMA010000241.1:0-6443 GCA_035627335.1 Binatia bacterium | reverse complement strand
ACGCCCGTGTCGATGACGGCGCCCGCTCTACGCGCCGACGCCGGCTCCATCCTTGGCGGCGCCACCAAGATCAACGCGCGCGACGTCAACGTCTTCTACGGCGACAAGCAGGCGCTGTACGACGTATCGATCGACATCCCGGATCGCGCCGTCACCGCCTTCATCGGCCCGTCGGGCTGCGGCAAGACCACGTTCCTCCGCTGTTTCAACCGCATGAACGACACCATCGAGGGCGCGCGCGTCACCGGCTCGATTCAGATCGAAGGCAAGGACGCCTACGCCAAAGGCGTCGATCCGGTTGTGCTGCGCACACGCGTCGGCATGGTGTTCCAGAAGCCAAACCCGTTCCCCAAGTCGATCTACGACAACGTCGCCTACGGCCCGCGCATCCATGGCATGGCCAAGAAGAAGGCGGATATGGACGGCGTCGTCGAGCAATCGCTTCGCCGCGCCGGCCTCTGGGAAGAGGTGAAGGATCGGCTAGGCCAACCCGGCACGAGCCTCTCCGGCGGCCAACAGCAGCGTCTCGTCATCGCCCGCACCGTGGCGGTCAATCCCGACGTCATCCTGATGGATGAGCCGTGCTCAGCGCTCGATCCCATCGCCACCGCCAAGATCGAAGAACTGATCGACGAACTGCGCGAGAATTACTGCATCGTCATCGTCACGCACTCGATGGCTCAGGCGGCGCGGGTGTCGCAAAAGACGGCGTTCTTCCACCTCGGCAAGTTGGTGGAGACGGGCGCTACCGAGGAGATTTTCACGAATCCTCGCGACTCGCGCACGCAGGATTATATTACTGGCCGGTTCGGCTGATGGCGGCCGCGCCCCGAGCGAAGACAATGGCCGAACACACAGTAAAAGCATTTTCCGAAGAGCTGGACGGCATCACCCAGGAAGTCGCGCGCATGGGCGGCCTCGCGGAGACGGCCATCAACGATGCCCTGACCGCGGTCGCGCGGCGCGACACCGAGCTAGCGCAAGCCGTGATCCAGCGCGATCCCAAGATCGACGCGGCGCAGCGCGAGGTGGAAAAGCGCGCAATCAAGCTGTTTGCCCTGCGCCAGCCCATGGCCAGCGATCTCAGGGTCGTGCTCACCGCGTGGCGCATCGCCAGCGAGCTCGAGCGTGTGGGCGATCTGGCCAAGAACATCGCCAAGCGCGCGCTCATCCTCAACCAGGACGAGCCGATCCAGCTCACGCGCAGCGTGGAACGCATGGGCAAGATCGCCGCCGCCCACCTCCAGCAGGTGCTGGACGCCTACGCCAACAAGGACGTGCAGGCCGCGATCAATGTGTGGAACAGCGACGACAATATCGACGCGCACTACAATTCGCTGTTCCGCGAACTGCTCACCTACATGATCGAAGACCCGCGCATGATCAGCTCGTGCGCGCACTTGCTCTTCATCGCCAAGAACCTGGAACGGATCGGCGACCACGGCACCAATATCGCGGAATACATCCACTTCCTGGTCACGGGCGAAGAAATCGCCGCGCAACGCCCGCGCGCCGAGGCGGAACAGGACTGAGGCAATGCCCAGGCCTACCCACGTTCTGGTGGTCGAGGACGAGGCAGCCCTCGCGGAATTGCTCAAGTACAATCTTGAGAAGGAAGGCTATCACGTCACCGCGGCGATGGACGGCGAGGAAGCTTTGGTCCTCGCGGCGGAGAATCCGCCCGACCTCGTCGTGCTCGATTGGATGCTGCCGAAGGCGCCCGGCATCGAGGTGTGCCGCCGCCTGCGCGCACGCCAGGAGACGCGCAACACGCCGATCGTGATGCTTACCGCGCGCATCGAGGAGACCGATCGCATTCGCGGCCTCGACGTCGGCGCTGATGACTATATCACCAAGCCGTTCTCGATGAACGAACTCCTGGCGCGTCTCCGCGCCGTCATGCGCCGCATCCGCCCCGCGCTCGCGGACGACAAAGTCCAGTGCGGCGACATCCAGATGGACCGCGTCTCGCACCGCGTGAAGCGCGGCGCCCGCGAAGTGCGCCTCGGTCCCACGGAATTCCGCATCCTCGACCACCTGATGCAGCACCCCGGCCGCGTGTTCAGCCGCGAGCAATTGCTCGACGCGGTGTGGGGCTCGGACGTCTATGTCGAGGCGCGCACCGTGGATGTGCATATCGGGCGCCTACGCAAGGCGCTGATGGTCGGCGACGAGACCGACCCGATCCGCACCGTTCGCAGCGCCGGTTACGCCCTCGACGTGGAAACCGCCCCGGCGTGAGCCGCCTCCTGCATCGAGCGGCGCCGGAAGCTTGATTTGGAGGCAAGGTTACGTAACCTCCCCCCGATTTCTGGGGGTCCAAATGAGTATTCGGACGAGTGTCGCCGCCGCGCTGGCGCTGGGCGGAATTTTGTTTGCCTCAACCGCGGTCGCACAAGCGCAGACGCCGCCGCCTGTGGAGGCGTATGGGCGCCTGCCGGCGGTCAGCGGTGTTTCAATTTCACCGGATGGCCAGCGCTTGATCGCCGGCGTCGCCGAGGGCGACGCCTCGGCGTTCCAGGTCATCAACCTCAGCACTGGCCGGACCGAGCATAATTATGGCGTGCCCGCTGACCTTGCGCTGCGGGGCGTGGGTTGGTCCGATGACGGGCACGCGATCGTCAACGTGAGCCGCGCGGTCCGTCACGCGGGCACCCGTCGCTACGAGGTCGGTTCGCTGATCGCGTTTACTTTGTCGAACCAGCGTCAGCGTGACCTCGAAGTCGGCAACGGCCTGCGCCCGGTTCGCGGCGAGCCTGGCATTGGCCTGGGCGTAGCGCGCGACGACAGCGGGCGCCTGTCGGTGTTTCGCATCAATCTTGAGAATGGCACATCGCGCCGCATCTCCTCAGCGGTCCAGGATAGCGCGGACATCGTCTTCAACGACGACGGCGAAATCCTTGCCCGCGTCGATTCCGACCAGGATGCCAACCGCTGGTCGCTGCACGTCTACAACAACGGGCAACCGGTTCAGGTCATCGATGAACCCACCGACATTGGCCTGGAGCCAATGAACCTCGCGGGCGTTCTGGCTGACGGGCGCGTTGTCGCCATTGGCCGGCGCCAGAGCGATCCGCGGGCGCGAATGTTCGCGATATCGTCCAACGGCCAGATCGAGGTCATCGGCGAGAATGAGCGCTACGATATTGGCGGCCCCATTCTCGAGCCGCGAACCAATCGTGTCGTCGGCGTCCAATGGATCGAAGATCTGCCCAAGCAGCGCTTCTTCGACCCCGAATTGCAGGCGGTGGCTGATCGCGTCAGCGCCTACTTCGCCAGCGGCTACGGCGTGATCACGAGCTGGTCCGCCGATCGTCAGCGCTTCGTGGTGTCGGCGGAGACGAACCGGGACGCGGGCGCCTATTATCTCTTCGAGCCGGCCACGAACACCATGCGCATAATCCGGCGCGAGTACCCAGAACTCACGACCGCGGCAGCGATCGGCGAACGTCAGAGCATCAACTATCGCTCGCGCGACGGCACGCAGATTCCCGCGTATCTCACGCTGCCGGCGGGCGGGGGGCGCGATCTCCCCTTGGTGCTGTTGCCGCACGGCGGGCCCCACGCGCGCGACGTGTTCGCCTTCGACTGGTGGGCGGCGTTCCTCGCCTCGCGCGGTTATGCGGTGCTGCAGCCTAACTTCCGCGGCTCCACAGGCTATGGCTATGACTGGTTCAACGCCGGGCGCAACAATTGGGGCGACGGCATTATGCAGACCGACATCGAGGACGGCGTCGACGCCCTCATTCGCGCTGGCATCGCCGACCCGACGCGGGTGTGCATCGTCGGCGCGTCCTATGGCGGCTACGCGGCCCTTGCCGGCGCGACTTTGTCGCCCGAGCGCTTCCGCTGCGCCATTAGCATCGCCGGCGTTTCTGACCTGCCGCGCATGGTCGAAGTGACGGCGCGCGATTCAGGCTCGCGTTTCAGCGGCATCTCCGATTGGTGGGCAGGCTCCATGGGCGATGCCGAACGCCAACGCCGCGTCTCTCCGGTCAACCACGCAGGCCAGGTGCGCGCGCAGATTCTGCTCATGCACGGCGACAACGACTCGGTTGTGCCCCTGGAGCAGTCACAGCGCATGGTGAGCGCCATGCGCGACGCCGGCAAGGAAACGCAGCTGATCGTGCTGCGGGGCGAGGACCACTGGCTGTCCAACGCCTCGACCCGCATCCAGATGCTGCGCGATATGGAGACGTTCCTCGCGCAACACATGCGGCCCGCGCAAATCAATGTCGACGACAGCGGCGCGCCGGCCGCCCAACGCAACTAGCGATGAAGCCGCTGGGACGCCGCTAGTGGCGGCGATCCCAGCGGTCCTCGCGGCGGTCCCAGCGGTTTTCTCGCCGATCCCAAACATCCTCCCGTAGATCGCGCACGTCCTCGCGCGCATCGCGGATGTCTTCGCGCTGGTCCCGCCAGCCGCCCTGGTGCTGCGCGTCCCAAATATCTTCGCGCACATCGCGGCGGTCTTCACGGCGATCCCAGTGGTTCTCGCGCCGGTCCCAGCGGTTCTCGGCGCGGTCGAACCGGTTCTCGATCCGGTCCCAATTGCGCGCATCGGCGAGCGGCGCGGCGGCAAACGCGGTGAGGCCAAGCGCGGCGGCGAGTAGAAGCTGTTTCATGCGGCGTGCTCCTCGTCTGTCCCTCGTCAGCTTGAACGAGGCAGAGGAGTGCTTCCGTCGCTAGTCCCGCCATGGACGCTTGCGGCGCGCGTCGCTATATCCGCCGCTTCGATTTCCAACAGAACGGCGTTCCTCATGGCGGCTCAACCCGCGCAATACATTTTCACCATGCAGGGCCTGACCAAGGCCTATCCGGGCGGCAAAAAGGTGTTCGAGAACATCTGGCTGTCGTTCTTCCCGGACGCGAAGATCGGCGTCGTCGGCGTCAACGGCTCGGGCAAGTCGACGCTGATGAAAATCATGGCCGGCATGGACAAGGATTTCACCGGCGAAGCCTTCGCCATGGCCGGCACCAAGATGGGCTACCTCGAACAGGAGCCGCAGCTCGATCTGTCCATGACGGTGCGCGAGAACGTGGAGAGTTGGTGCGCCGAAAAGAAGCTCGTCACCCGCTTCAACGAAGTCTCGATGGCGGTGGGGGAGAACTACACCGACGAGCTGATGGAGGAGATGACCAAGCTCCAGGAGCAGATCGACGCTTCCGACGCCTGGGACATCGACAGCAAAATCGACATGGCGATGGATGCGCTGCGCTGCCCGCCGGATGACTCGGGCGTCGAAAAGCTCTCCGGCGGCGAACGCCGCCGCGTCGCGCTCTGCCGCCTTTTGCTCTCCAAGCCCGACATGCTGCTCTTGGACGAGCCCACCAACCACCTCGACGCCGAAAGCGTCGCCTGGCTGCAGCATCACCTCGAAAACTTCCCCGGCTGCGTGATCCTCGTCACCCACGATCGCTACTTCCTCGATCAAGTCACGAAGTGGACGCTCGAGCTCGATCGCGGCAAGGGCCATCCCTACGAAGGCAATTATTCCGCCTGGCTCGAAGCCAAAGCCAAGCGCATGAGCCAGGAGGAGCGCGAAGCCGAAGGCCGCTCCAAGGTCATGTCGCGCGAACTCGAATGGGTCCGCCAGTCGCCCAAGGCGCGCCAAGCCAAATCCAAAGCGCGTCTGCAGCGCTACGAGGAAATGGCCGCGCAAGCCGAGCGCGAAAAGCAAACCTTCGCCACCATCCAGATCCCGCCCGGCCCGCGTCTCGGCCACAACGTGATCAACTTCGAAGGCCTGAAGAAGGGCTTCGGCGAAAAGCTGCTCATCGACGGGCTCACCTTCAAGCTCCCGCCCGGCGGCATTGTCGGCATCATCGGCCCGAACGGCGCCGGCAAATCGACGCTCTTCCGCATGATCACCGGCCAGGAAAAGCCCGACGCCGGCACGATCGAACTCGGTGAAAGCGTAAAGCTCGGCTTCGTCGATCAGTCGCGCGACGCGCTCGATAACAACAAAACCATCTGGGAAGAAATCTCCGGCGGCCTGGACGTGCTCCAAGTCGGCAATCGCGAAATCCCTTCGCGCGCTTACGTTTCGAGCTTCAACTTCAAGGGCGCCGACCAGCAGAAAAAAGTCGGCCAACTCTCCGGCGGCGAGCGAAATCGCGTCCACCTCGCCAAAACGCTGCTCACCGGCGCTAACGTGCTGCTCCTTGACGAGCCCACCAACGACCTCGACGTCGAAACGCTGCAATCGCTGGAAGCCGCGCTCGAAGATTTCGCCGGCTGCGCCGTCGTCATCAGCCACGACCGCTGGTTCCTGAACCGCCTCGCCACCCACATCCTCGCGTTCGAAGGCGACAGCCACGTCGAATGGTTCGAAGGCGACTTCGACGCTTACGAAGAAGACAAAATGCGGCGGCTGGGCGTGACGGAGATCATCCCAAGCCGGATCAAGTTTCAGAAATTTGGGCGATAGAACTAGCGCAAC
>DASPMA010000240.1:0-6904 GCA_035627335.1 Binatia bacterium | reverse complement strand
CATCCGAAAGACGGGCGAACAAATTCACACCAACGTCGATTTGCCGATCGAGAGGTCCGCGCCCGCCGACCACATCTCCGGCCTCATTGCGGGTTTTCGGCTCGATGAAGAAGAGAACGGATTGATTGCCGCGGGTCTGGTCTTCGACGGCCGCGCGCGCAGTGATGACGCGAGCGCGTTGTGCTTCCATATCGAAGGCGCTAACGGCAAGGCGGTCGAAGTGATCGTGCCGTACGCGCGGCGGTCAAGCGATATCATCGCTTTCGACGATCCGCAGATTTCGGAAGTCGAGCCCGAGATCTTCACCGAAGTGATGTAGCTGATGAGCGCGTTTGAACGCTTGGAGCGCCGCCTCGATCAGGCGGTCGACCGCTTTGATCGCATCGAGGCGCGCCTCGCGGTCGCCAGCGATGGGGCGGAGATCGTCAAGCTTGGCCAAGAGCATGCCGAACTGAAGCCGCTGGTGGAGGCAGTGTCTGACGTGCGTGCGCTGCGCAACGAGATAGCGAACCTCGAAGCGATGTCGAAAGACGGCGACGCCGAGATGGCGGCGTTGGCGCGCGATGAGTTGCGAGCGGCTTTGGAGCGACTCCCCGGGGCGGAACAGCGCGCCGTGCTGCTGCTTGCGCCGAAGGATAAGGACGAGAGCGCCTCCGCCATCCTCGAAATCCGCGCCGGCACGGGCGGCGAAGAAGCGGCTCTCTTTGCGGGGGATCTGCTGCGCATGTACCAGCGCTACGCTGGGCGCCGTGGCTGGAAGTTCGAGCTGGAAGACATTTCGGAAACTGGCATTGGCGGTGTGAAAGAAGCCGTCGCAAGTGTCACCGGCAAGGGCGTATTCGGGCGTTTGCGCTTCGAGAGCGGCGTGCATCGCGTGCAGCGCGTGCCGGAGACAGAAGCGCAGGGACGCATCCACACGTCGGCCGCGACCGTCGCCGTGCTCCCGCAGCCGGAAGGCGACGTCGATATCGTCATCGAAGACAAGGACATCCGCATTGACACCATGCGAGCGTCCGGCGCCGGCGGCCAGCACGTCAACAAGACCGATAGCGCCGTGCGCATCACGCACTTGCCAACCAACATAGTCGTCATCAGCCAGTTGAAGTCGCAGCACCAGAACCGCGCGCAGGCGATGATGATGCTGAAGACGAAGCTTTACGACCTGGAGCGCGAAAAGCGCGATGCAGCGCGCGCTGCCGAGCGCAAGGGTCAGATTGGCTCAGGCGACCGCAGCGAGCGCATACGCACCTACAATTTCCCGCAAGGCCGCGTGACCGATCACAGGATCAATCTGACCGTCTACAATCTGCCGGAAGTCATCAACGGCGCGCTGGACGAAGTCCTGGATGCACTGGCCGCGGAAGATCAGGCGCAAAAGCTGGCGGCTCTGGAGGCCGAGGCGTGACGACGCTGGTCACGCTGTGGACGGAGGTACGCAGGCGCCTGGAAGCCGCTGGGGTCGAGACGCCGGTGTTCGACGCGCGTCTGCTGCTGGAGGCTGGCGTCGGGGTTTCGCGGCTCGACATCGTCACCGATCCCCGTCGCCCAGTGACGGAGGAACAGGTTGCGGCCGTGAATGCGCTGGTGAAACGGCGCGAGGCGCGCGAGCCGGTGGGCCACATTATCGGCCGTAGACACTTTTGGACGCTCGATCTCTTCGTAAATCCCACCGTTCTGATTCCGCGCCCCGAAACCGAACTCCTCGTGGAGACTGCGCATCAGGCGATTGCACCCGACGCAGGGGCTCGGGTGCTCGATTTCGGAGTTGGATCTGGCGCGATCGTGCTCGCGACGCTGGCGGATCGCGCCAACGCGACGGGTGTCGGTGTCGACATCAGCGATGGCGCGCTCGCCGTCGCGCAAGCGAATGCCGATGCGTTGGGGCTCGCTGATCGTCTTCAGCTGAAGCACGGAGGTTGGGACGTTTCGCTCGGCGGCGCGTTCGACGTCGTGCTCTCTAACCCGCCGTACATCCCCACAAATGACATCGACGAACTCGCGCCCGAAGTCGCGCGTTTCGAGCCGAGGCTTGCGCTCGATGGCGGCGCTGACGGCCTGGACGCCTATCGCGCGATTATCCCGCGGCTTCCTCGCCTCTTGCGCCCTGGCGGGCTGTTCGCGCTGGAAGTCGGCAAGGGTCAGGCTGAGGCGGTAACAGCGCTGGCGCAGGTTCACGGCTTATCCACTGAGCCGCCCCGCCGGGACCTCGCGGGGATCCCACGCGTTGTCTGGGGACGGCATGCGGCATGAACTCCGGGCTGAAAAATCCCTTGGATCGGCCCCCGCAAGGCATTACGTTAGGGATCGGAATCGATGGTTATACGTGTCCAAGGGGCGGGATTGGCCTCGATTTCGTAAAGGCGGGCGTGCTCTCATCGCCGCCGCAGCTTCCTCAGCAAGAGGTCAGGAACAGAACGGCGAGATCGCCGCATGGCAAAGCCCGAGGCGCGTGAGAACCGGGCGATTTGGCTTTTTGAAACGAGACGCATGGATCGGCGCGAGCTTTGCTCACGTACGGTCGGTCTCATCGGATCACGACTAGCATGGTGAACTCTCAATGAAGCGTCAGCGGGGCCGCGGCCGTAGGCCGGGCGGTGGTGGACATCAACATGGCGGCCACCAGCATCAAAATCCCAACCGGTCGATGGAAAGCTCCGGACCGGAGGGCGGCAAGGTGCGTGGGCCCGCCGTAATGATCCACGAACGATATCTGCAGCTCGCGCGTGATGCGGCGTCGTCTGGCGACCGTGTGCTGAGCGAGAACTATCTCCAGCACGCCGATCATTATTTCCGCCTGTGGCGCTCGATTCAGCCGGCGGCTCCGCCGCCGCAGCAGATGAACGAGCGTTACGAAGAGGGCTCGGAAGGCGACGAAGAGTCCGGCGCTGAGGTCGAGGCCGGAGAAGACGGAGAAGTCGTTGCCGAAGGCGGCGATCAGCCCGATGTCGAATTCCCACAGGGCGAACGCCAGCAATTCGACCGCGATGGCGATCGCGGCCGCCGTGGCCGTGGGCGCCGTAATCGCTATCGTCCCAACGAGGGCGAAGGCGGTGAGCCTCGCGAGGCCCGCGAGGGCGGTGACCGCGAAGGCGGCGAAGAGCGCCGTGAAGCGCGTGAAGACCGCGGCGAACGCCGGGAACCGAGGGAAGACCGCGGTGAACGGCGCGAGCGTCGTCCGCCGCGCGAGCCGCGTGACGAAAACGCCGGCCCCGAAGGCTTTTCGAACGGCCCAAAGCCGGCGTTTCTGCGCGGCGGCGACTAACTAGCGCTTGGCCGTAGGGGGACGCGGCGGCGCAGCGAGCCTGCGCTCAAGATATGCACGGGCGTGCTTCTCGACATCGGCGAGGTGATCCTCGCCCGGATCGCGGCCGCGGAAGAAGTGGTCTGCGCCTTCAACCGGCTGGCCATCCACCTTGATGTTCTTCTGCGTGCGGATACGCCCGATCACGCGCTCCATATCTTGCGCGGTCGTGACGCTGTCGCGCGTGCCGTAGATGATCACGCCTGACGCCGGACATGGCGCGAGGAACGACAGATCGTAGTGGTTCGCCGGCGGCGCCACTGCAATGAAGCCGTCGATTTCCGGACGGCGCATCAAGAGCTGCAGGCCAATCCACGCGCCGAACGAGTAGCCGCCCACCCAGCACTGCTCGGCGTTGGGGTTCATGCTTTGCAGATAGTCGAGCGCCGAGGCCGCGTCCGAGAGTTCGCCCATGCCGTTGTCGAACACGCCCTGGCTGCGACCGATGCCACGGAAATTGAAGCGCAGCACGCCGAAGCCGTAATCGGTGAACAGCTTGTAGAGCTGAACCGTCACCCGGTCCTGCATTGAGCCGCTCGCGCGCGGGTGGCCATGCAGGATGAGCGCGATCGGCGCGCCTTCCTTGGAGGGTTCTTGGTAACGGCCTTCCACGCGCCCAGCGGCGCCTGGGAAAATCACTTCCGGCATTCACGCGACCCCAAGCCGTGGAGCCCTAGAAGTTCCACGGCTAATTCTTGACCAAAACACTTGGGTATCTTAGCTCTCAGCTTAGATAAGGCGGGTAGGCCCGGCCCCAGAGGGGGCGGCTTCTAGCACACGAATTTGGGGGCGTGCGAGGGCGCGGGAAGGGACAGGAATGCGATTGACGTCGAAAGGCCGGTACGCGGTCATGGCCATGGCCGATCTTGCCCTGCACGGAGGCGCCGAACGGGCGATCCCGCTGCAGGAGGTAGCCCGGCGGCAGGATATTTCGCTCTCGTATCTTGAGCAGCTCTTCGCGCGCATGCGCCGCGCGGGGCTCGTATCCGGCGTGCGCGGCCCGGGCGGCGGCTACCGCCTGGCGCGGGCCGCCAACAGCGTCACCATTGCCGACATCATCGATGCGGTGAACGAGCCGATCAAAGCCACGCGCTGCGAAGCCGGTTCGCCGACGAGCTGCATCGGCAAGCAGGGCCGCTGCATCGCGCACGGGCTTTGGCAGGAAATGGGCGACCGCATTCAGTCGTTCCTCGTCTCTGTCTCTCTCGCCGACGTTGTGGAGCAGCGGGTCGGCGGCAACGCGCGCGTCGCCGCGGAATAGGGTGATGAAGAAGGCGCTTGTCTATTGCGACTACAACGCCGGCGCTCCCGTACGGGCAGAAGCGGCGGTTGCGATGTCGCGCGCCATGGCGGCCGGCGGCAATCCATCTTCTGTGCACAGCATTGGGCGGCGTGCGCGGGCGTTGATTGAAGATGCGCGCGAGAAAGTGGCGACGTTGCTGGGCGCCAGCGCCGAGAGTGTCGTGCTGACATCCGGCGCAACGGAAGCGTTGCACTTGGCGCTCGCGAGCGCCGGCGCGGCATCGCTGATCGTCTCCGCCGTTGAGCATGATGCAGTGTTCGAGCACGCAACGCGCGCATTGAAGGCGCGGCACATCGCGCCTGTCGATGTAAATGGCGTGATCGATATTGCCGCACTTGGCGCACTGCTCGCCCAGGCGCCTAAGCCGGCGCTCGTCGCCGTGCAACTCGCAAACAACGAAACCGGCGTGATCCAACCGATTGCGCGCGTCGCAGCGCTTTGCCGCGAACATGGCGCGTTGTTACTGGTGGACGCAGCGCAAGCCTTCGGCCGCATCCCCGTCAATATTGCCGATTTGGACGCGAGCTACTTGGTGGTCTCAAGCCACAAGCTTGGTGGCCCGCCCGGCGCGGGCGCATTGGTGCTGGCGCCAGGCGCGCCATTCGATGTTGCGCGTTTCGGCGGCGGGCAAGAACGGGGGCGCCGCCCGGGCACGGAAAACATGCCGGCTGTCGTCGGCTTCGCCGTTGCCGCCGAATGGGCGCTGCGCCAGCTCGACGCCGACGTCAAGCGGCTCGCCGCAATGCGCGATCGCTTTGAAACGGGCTTGCCGCGAGACACTGTCATCTTTGGCGCCGGTGCGTCGCGTCTGCCGAACACATCGAACTTTGCGCTACCGGGCCTCTCGGCCGAGACAGCCGTCATCGCCATGGACTTGGAAGGCGTCGCCATCAGTTCCGGCGCGGCGTGCTCGTCTGGGAAAGTCCGCGCAAGCCGCGTTCTCGCGGCTATGGGAATTGCGCCGGAACTTGCAAAGGCCGCGCTTCGCGTGAGCTTTGGGCACGAGTCCAAGGAAAGTGACGTCGAAGAAGTCCTGCACGCGTTGAACAAAATCGCCACGCGCCGCGCACACGGAGCGGCGGCATGAGCGCGGTGAAGGAAACCATCGACAAGAAGACGGTCGCCGCCGCGCGCGCGCTCGAGGCGGAAAAGTACAAGCACGGCTTTGTCACCGACATTGAGCAAGAGTTGGCCCCCGCCGGCCTTAACGAAGACATCGTCCGCTACATCTCCGCAAAGAAGGGCGAGCCCGACTGGATGCTGCAATGGCGGCTGGAAGCGTTCCGCCGCTGGCTGACGCTGGAAGAACCGACCTGGGCGCTCGTCCACTACCCGCCGATCGATTACCAGTCCGCGCGCTACTACGCGGCCCCGAAGAGCGGCGCCAAGTACAAGAGCCTGGACGAAGTCGATCCGGAAATCCTCGACACCTACAAGAAGCTCGGCATCCCGCTCCGGGAAGCCGAAGTGCTGCTTGGGGTCGAGGGCGCGCCCAAGGTAGCGGTCGACGCGGTATTCGACAGCGTCTCCGTTATCACGACCTTCAAAGAAGAACTCGCAAAGGCCGGCGTCATCTTCTGCTCCATGAGCGAAGCCATCCGCGATCATGGCGATTTAGTGCGCCAATATCTGGGATCGGTGGTGCCCATCACCGACAATTTCTTCGCCACGCTCAACAGCGCCGTCTTTTCCGACGGCTCCTTTGTCTACGTGCCGCCGGGCGTGCGCTGCCCGATGGAGCTTTCGACCTACTTCCGCATGAATGCGGAAGGCACCGGTCAGTTCGAGCGGACGCTGATTATTGCCGACAAAGGCGCCTACGTCTCGTATCTCGAAGGCTGCACCGCGCCGATGCGCGATGAGAACCAGCTGCACGCGGCCGTGGTCGAACTCGTCGCGCTAGATAATGCTGAAATCAAATATTCCACCGTGCAAAACTGGTGGCCGGGCGACGCCGAAGGCAAAGGCGGCATCTATAATTTTGTCACCAAGCGCGGTGATTGCCGTGGACCACGCTCAAAGATCAGCTGGACGCAGGTCGAAACCGGCTCGGCTATCACCTGGAAGTATCCAAGCTGCATCCTGCGTGGCGAGGACAGCGTGGGTGAGTTCTACTCGATCGCCGTCACGAACGGGCGTCAGCAAGCTGATACCGGAACGAAGATGACGCACCTGGGTAAAAATACCCGTTCCCGCATTATCTCGAAGGGCATTAGCGCCGGCCGCTCGTCCAACGCCTATCGGGGCCTCGTCTCGGCGCACGCCAAAGCCAAAGGTGCACGTAATTACACGCAGTGCGA
>DASPMA010000239.1:0-2067 GCA_035627335.1 Binatia bacterium | reverse complement strand
GTCGAGGACATCGAAGCGGAAGTCGAAAAACTGCGCGGCTCCGGCCTCACGTTTCGCAACGACATCGTGCGTGGCCCAGGCGGCGCACAGATTCTGCTGGAAGATCCGTCCGGCAACGTGATCGAATTGTTCGAGCCGAAGAGGCACTAGCGCAATAAAGGAGCGCGGGTCTTCAGACCCGCATTCGCACCATCCGTCGGAGTAAATGCGGGTCTGAAGGCCCGCGCTCCTTAATTGCGTTAGTGCTTCTTTGGTTCGAACAATTCGATCACGTTGCCGGACGGATCCTCAATGAGGACCTGCGCGCCGCCGGGGCCGCGCACGATTTCGTTGCGAAACGTGACGCCGGACCTGCACAGCTTTTCCACTTCAGCATCGATGTCATCGACAACGAGTTCGAAGCGGTTCCAGCCGCCAGGCGCTGGCCGCGCGCCGTCGGGCATAGGGCGGCCCGCTGAACTCTTCTCGCCGCTCAGCAGCAGACGAAGCGAGCCGCGCTCCACATCGGCAAACGCTGGCGCCGCATTGGACAGCAGATTGAAGCCCAGGTGCTTGGTGTACCAGTCGACGGACGCCTGAACGTCGTCGACCATGTAGCGAACGTTGACGTGTTCTGTGGCCATGGTGGCATTCTCCATGTCCCGCGCCGCAGCGATGGAACTATCCAGCGTAGACCGTGCCGGCCTCTACGAAGCACAACGGATTGCCCCAGGGATCGTTCGCGTAGAATGACCGCTCGCCCCAGGGCTTCACATTGATGTCGCCGCCGGAAACGCCGTGCACCATCTCGGTGGAGAGCGCGTTCAACGATGCGGCGCGGGCGTGGAGTGCGTCGAGATCGGCGACGGAGAAGTAGAGCGCCTTGGCGGCGGGATGTGGCGCGCCGCCGAACTTGGTGACGTCGACCACCTGCAGCGCGACGGCGCCGGCGTTCATGTAGAAGCGCGAGCCCGGCTGCGCGCGGCCCTGCAAGCCGAGTAGCGTTTCATAGAACGCCTGCGCTCGCGGCAGATCGCCGACTTCGATGTTGAGCCTGAAGAGCTGCGGAACGTCCGCCATGTCATTCACCTTGGACTCTTGAAGAACCAACCCAGCCAATCGCGCGCGAGCGCGAGGCGTTTTTTGTCGATGCGATAGAGGCGCGCCCTGCCCTGGCGCTCGTGCGCGATGAGGCCGGCGGCTTCCAGCACTTGCAGGTGACGCGTCGTCGTAGGCCAGGCATGCTTGAAGAGCGCGGCGATATCGCCGGCCGTCATTTCGCCGCCCTCGAAATTGAGCGTCATCAGAATGAGTCGCCGCGCCGGATGCGCCAGCGCCGTGAACACCTCCTCATACGTATCCGTCAGAACTTTCGGCGGTGTTTTCGCCATATCTGTTATTTAGCGTACTCGCTAAATGATGGCAAGAGCGGATTTGCATGTAGTGGGAGCCGGGGCGCGTGGTCGGCGCCGGAGGTAGTCCTTGTTCCGCCTTGCGGCGGACGATGCGCGTTCCACGCGCCCCGTCGCCGATCGTTTTTCCCGGCCTGGGACGAGGAGTTGTGCGGTGGCCGCTTTCACGGCTCGCCTCCTGGACGATGGACCTTCAGGGACCAACCGCCATCGACGGCTCTTCCCGTTGGGGCTTAGCTCCATTCCCAATTCGCCGGTGCCGGATGCGGAGCTCCGATGCTCCGGACCTTTCGGTTTCACTCCCCGAAAGCAGATTTTGCATCGCGGCTTTGCGAAGCCTCGCTACGCCACGACCATCCCGACCGTGTCACGCACCTCTCAAAGCTTCGGACGTCTTCGAAATCTCCCGTGTGCGGACGCCGCGATCTTATACGCGGCTCAACTCGGTCGGATTGTTTGCGATGCGGTCTTTGATTTTGCTGGAGGAAAGTCGCGAAAGCTGTGGGATAGACCTGTGCTCTATCCCCGTTTCTCCGGCGCAGGCGTGAGGTCCGCTATTGGCCCGGAACGGACATTGCCCAAACTCGGTTGCTGACCGTATGCGTAGCCAATGAGTGAAGGGTCGCAATCGACTGGCCTAGTGCGAGCGCTAGTGGTGAGCGCCGCCATTTCGCTT
>DASPMA010000238.1:0-3319 GCA_035627335.1 Binatia bacterium | reverse complement strand
ATTGCGCTCTTACATGCTTTCTCACATGACGGCCGATATCTGGTGACGGTTGGCGAAGGCTGGGAGGGCGTGCTGCGCGACTTGCGCAATGGCGGCGCGAGCATCCCACTTGGCAAGATTCAGTCAGGCCAGCCGCACAATTTCGGGTTCTCCCCGGACGACACGTTCTTCGTGACGCAAAGCCCCGAAGGCGTGGGCAAATTGTATCACCTTGATCAAGGCGGAGAGCCGAGAGCGCTTGGGCAAATTGAGGCGTTTGCCTTTGCGCCGGATGGAGCAACCCTGCTGACGCGCGATCCCGCTGGCGTGGAAAGCTTGTGGCCGCTACGCGCCGAGAGCGCCCCGCGCGTCCTCGGCCGGTCGCAGTCACAGTTTTCGAGCGACAGCCAATGGCTTTACTCGGTCCAGCCGAACTATCGCGCCTCGCTTCGCAGTCTGGGCCCGGGCGGCGAGACGATCGAACTTGGCCAAGTGTATCCCTACTCTGACGGCTACGGCCGGCCGTTTTCGCCCGACGGCGCCTTTGTCCTGACTCTCGACAACGGGCTGTCGGCCACGCTGCGTGCTGAACGCGAGAATTGGCGTCCACGCCCGCTTGGCGTCATCTCGCAATACTCATTTTCTTCCGACAGCGCCTTCCTCTTCGTGGCCAGCGGCGACAGAGCGCTGCTCTACGACCTCCGCACGATGTCGGTCAGGGATGTAGGAAGCCTGCGCGTCTTTCACCTGTTCTCGCAAGACGCCTCACACTTGCTCACGCAGCAAGCGGACGGATCCGGGATGCTTTGGCCGGTCGGCGGCAACGGCCCGGGGACGCCCCTCGGCCCGATGCTTGTGGATTCGCCCAGTTTTGGCTTCACACCGGATGGCCGGTACTTGTTGACGCAGGATGCGCGGCGGCAAGGAGTCTTGCGCGATTTGAGGCGCGACGGAGCGCAGACCAATTTGGGACGGCTGTGGCAGGTCGGCTATCACAACTTTGCATTCTCGAACGACAACGGTTTTCTGATTACGCGCAGCCTGACTGATCTGGGCACGCTGTGGGATCTGAGACAAGACACGCCACGTCCACAGACCGTCGGCGATCTTGGCGCTTTTGATTTCTCGCCGAGCGGCGAATATCTGATGACCGCCGACCAGCAATACCGTTGGACCTTGCGAGCGTTGCGCCGCGACGCCGCGCCCGTCGCGCTGGGCGCCGAGCTGGAAGATTGGGAGTTCTCGCCGGAGGGCGGGTCTTTGCTCACATTGGACACGCGATATCGCGCCGTTCTTTATGACCTGGACTCTTGGATGCCTGCAGGGCCTCGCGGCTCTCCCCGCGTGAGCCAGGTTTGCGCGGGAAGCGGCGAGGTCATGCCGCCTTTGTCGCCGGAGGTGCGCCGGCCGCGAGCCCAAGCCACGCAAGCGGCAGATGCGGAAACGGATCAGTCGCGCAGGCTGGCCGCGGAGGCGATCTTCGCTGAACTGGAGGGCCGCCCGTGGAATCCGTGCGATTGGCGCGGCCTACTGGCGGTTCTTCCAGATGGGCACGGCGCGGGATGGTTCGAAGGCGTTCGCCAGTGGGCCAGACTTGTCAGTGTGCGTTATTTCGCCGGCCGCGACTACCAATGCGGCGAAGTGAATGCCGCCGGCGATTTGGCGCCGCGCCGGGTCGCAGCGTGTCAGGCCGCTGAAGCGGAGGACGCAAGTCTAAGGCGCGCACAAGGCCGCGAATGACCATGCTTGAAGCAGGTTGCGGGCGGACGCTCCTGCGCAAGCTGGGCCCGCCCTGAGTCCCGATCAGCCTTCTTGCGGCGGCGGCGGAGCCGGCTCCTGCGCCGTGCTCTCGTCCGACTGTCCATCCGTCAGCCGCGTGAAGGTGGTTTGCGCCTGATGGCTCAAACTGACCGCGCCCTGGTCGATGTAGCGGCCGATTTTTTCGCCGGAGAGATCGTTGTCGGTCCAGAAATACGCGACCGCGAGAACGCCCGCGATCATCGTGATCGTGCCCACCATCTTGCCGCTCATGACGACAGCATGATCGCCGCCGCCGTGGCCGTGCGCAGCATGCGCGCCGTGAGCGCCATGACCGCCGCCGCCGCCGAGCACTTTCTTGCCCCCGACGAACAGGATCAGCACCGCCGCAAAGACGATGAACAATGCCTGCGCTTGTTGTGTGAATGCAGATTGCAGAACGCCGAACGCAAATAGGCCGCTCGCGCCCGTGGCCGCGACCAAAGCGATTGGCCAGCCTCGTAACATGGCCGTCCTCCCTCGCATGCTCAAAGAATCGCGCGGCGGAACAGCCGCGACGTTCACAAACGCACGAGGCGGGGCTCGGGTTTCGGTGATCGGTTGTCGAATCGGAACCCGACTCCCGTAAACCGATGCCCGAGAACCCACTAAATCGGCATGCGCAGGATTTCTTGGTAGGCCTGGATGACCTGATCGCGCACGGCGATGACGGTTTGCAGCTGTGTTTCCGCGGCGGCGATGGCGGTGACGACGTCGACGATATTGGCTTGGCCGGCCGCAACTTGCAGCGCCTGGTTTTCCGCTTGCGTGGCGCTGGCGCCGGCTTGGCGGATCGCTTCCTGCACCAGCGAGCCGAAATCCATACTTTCGGCGCCGTCTGTTCCGCCGACGGTTCGCGCGGATTGCGCGGCCTGCTGGTAGGCGCGGGCTGCCGAGACCGGATCGATCGCCATGATTATCTCCGCAGAAGATCGAGCGCGCGCGTCGTCATCGTGCGCGCCGCTTCGATCATGTTGAGGTTGGCTTCGTAGGCGCGCGTCGCTTCGCGCAAATCCATCATTTCGACCAGCGTATCGACGTTCGGCAGTCGCACGTACCCATCTTCATCGGCAGCCGGATGCCCGGGGTTATACTCCTGGCGGAAATCGCTCATGTCGAACCGCGCGCCCGTTACGCGCACGCCGACGGCGCCGGAGGCGAGGTTGGTGGACTCCAATAATGGAATTCGCCGCCTGAACGGCTCTTCGGACGGATTGTCCCCCGTGGAAGAAGCATTGGCGACGTTTTCGGCGGCAACGCGCATGCGCACGGTTTGCGCGCGCATGCCGGAGGCCGCGGCGGCGATGGCGGCGTTGATGTCTGTCATCGCGCCGCTCCGCGGCGCGAGGCAATTGGCAATGGGCAATGGGCGGTAGGGAATCCGGCGCTGTCTAAGCGGCCAGGCGTTTCCGATCGCCTATTGCCTATTGCCCATTGCCTATGACGCATAATCATCTCCCAGGCGCCCGCGCAGCCATACGCACGAGTTCGAGCCCTTTCTGGTAGAGCGCGATGCCGGTCTCGAACTGCATGCGCGTTTCAG
>DASPMA010000237.1:0-2525 GCA_035627335.1 Binatia bacterium | reverse complement strand
CAATCGGGCGTATCCGGGCTGGCGCTTTACCTTGAAGCAAAGGTCCCGGCGGGTAATACGTCCGCTTTCCAGGGGCTAGAGGCAGGCTTGCGCACTTATCTCGATTTCGAAAAGTCGGTCGCCGAGATCGAGGCCAAGATCGAGGAATTGGCCGCGCTGGCCGAAGCCTCCGGCGCGGACGCCATTTCCCAAGGCGTCGAGCTTTCACGCCTCAAGACCAAGGCTGAAAGCCAGCTCGCGTCGATCTACGCCCGGCTTGACGCCTGGCAGAAGACCCAGGTCGCGCGCCACCAGGATCGCCCGCGCTTTCGCGATTATGTCGCCGCGCTTGTCACCGACTTCATCGAACTCTCCGGCGACCGCAACTACGGCGAAGACGCCGCCATCCTCGGCGGCACCGGCAAATTCCTCGGCCGCCCCGTCCTTGTGATCGGCCACGAGAAGGGGCGCACGACGCAAGAGCGTCTCAAGCACAATTTCGGCATGGCGCGCCCCGAGGGCTACCGCAAAGCCGTGCGGCTCATGGACCTCGCGGAGAAATTCCAGCTCCCAGTAGTCAGCTTCGTCGACACCGCCGGCGCCTATCCCGGCATCGGCGCTGAAGAGCGCGGCCAGGCCGAAGCCATCGCGCGCTCCACCGAGCGCTGCGTCACGCTTGGCGTGCCGATGGTGGCGGTCATCACGGGCGAGGGCGGCTCCGGCGGCGCCATCGCCATCGCCACGGCGAACAAAGTGCTGATGCTCGAACACTCCATCTATTCTGTGATCAGTCCGGAAGGCGCCGCCTCCATTCTATGGAAGGACGCCGCGCGCGCGAAGGACGCGGCAACCGCGATGAAAATAACCGCGCAGGACCTCGCGGAACTCAAAGTTATCGACGACATCATCGAAGAGCCGATCGGCGGCGCGCACCGTGAACCGGCGGCTGCGATCGCCAAGGTCGGCGCCGCCATCGCTGCGGCGCTGGACGAACTCGCTGCGCTTTCGCCGGCCGAGCTGCGCCAGCAACGGCGCGAACGGTTCCTCGCCATCGGCCGCTTCGACCCAGAGAACGCTCCGAGCGTCTAAAGGGAATCGGCGTAAAGGGGACGCATGAGCGACGTCGCTGCCGATCTGCCCAAGCACCACAAGGCGACCTCGGGCGAGAAGTTCGTCATCGGCGCGTCATCGCTCGGCACCGTATTCGAGTGGTACGACTTCTACCTCTACGGCGCGCTCGCCAGCGTCATCTCCACGCACTTCTTCTCCAATGTCAACGAGACCACCGCGTTCATCTTCGCGCTGGCCGCGTTCGCCGCGGGCTTTGCCGTGCGTCCGTTTGGCGCGCTCGTGTTCGGGCGCATCGGCGACATCGTCGGGCGCAAGAACACCTTCCTCGTCACCATGGCGATCATGGGCGTATCGACGTTCGTCGTCGGTCTCTTGCCCGGCTACGATCAGATTGGCGTTCTCGCGCCCATTCTGCTCGTCCTGATGCGTTTGCTGCAGGGCCTCGCGCTCGGCGGCGAGTATGGCGGCGCTGCCACGTACGTCGCCGAACACGCGCCGAACAATAAACGCGGCCTCTATACGAGCTGGATTCAAACCACCGCGACGCTCGGGCTGTTCCTGTCGCTTATCGTCATCATGGCGACGCGTGCGCTAATGCCCGCGGAAGCCTTTGCTGACTGGGGCTGGCGCATCCCGTTCCTGGCTTCGATCGTGCTGCTCGGCATCTCACTTTGGATCCGCATGCAGCTGAACGAAAGCCCGGTCTTCCAGCGCATGAAGGAGGAGGGGTCGGGGTCGAAGGCGCCGCTGATGGATTCGTTCGCCAAGGCGGACAATCTGCGGCTCGTCTTCATCGCCTTGTTCGGCGCCGTCGCGGGCCAGGCCGTCGTTTGGTACACGGGCCAGTTCTACGCGCTCTTCTTCCTGGAGCGCATGCTGAAGGTGGACGGCCTCACCGCCAACACGCTGATCGCTATAGCGCTCCTGATCGGCACTCCGTTCTTCATTTTCTTCGGCTGGCTCAGCGACAAGATCGGCCGCAAGCCCATCATCATGGCAGGCTGCGCGCTTGCGGTGATCACCTATTTCCCGCTTTTCAACGCGCTGGCGGAAGCGGCCAATCCGGCGCTCGCGCAGGCGCAACGCGTGGCGCCCGTTGTGGTCTGGGCCAACGAAGACACCTGCTCGCTCCAATTCGATCCGATCGGGCGCAACCGTTACGACCAGGAGGGCTGCGACATCGCTACGTCGTACCTGGTGCGCGCCGGCGTAAACTACACCACCGACAACGCGCCGATCGGAGCGGATGCAGAAGTGCGCATCGGCAACGAGGTGCTGGTGGCCCCAACGCCTCGCCGCTTGCCCGAAGAAGGGCGCGCTGACGCGACCGCCAGTTTCCACACGCAACTCCGCGCCGCGCTCGATGCGCATGGCTATCCGGCGGCGGCTGATGATGCGGCGATCAACAAGCCGCTGGTGGTCGCGATCCTGGCGCTGTTGGTGATCTACGTGACGATGGTCTACGGCCCGATCGC
>DASPMA010000236.1:0-5607 GCA_035627335.1 Binatia bacterium | reverse complement strand
CAGGAATATCGAACGCGACCGCAGTCTCCGCCGCCGCGGTTTCCAGCACGCGCTCGGTCGGCACGTAGAGGATCGTGGCCGCCGGATCGATGAAGCGCAGCACGGCCCAAGGGCAAGCGATGCGATCGATCTTCGGGCGCGCGCGTGTGACCCATGTGCTGGGCCGGCGGCCGTCGATGACTTCAAGCAGGATAGCTTCGAGACGCTTCGTCATGTGCGCGCTCCTTCCCATAAGGGATCGGAGCGGGACTTGGACGAATTTCGTCTAACCGGGCGCCCGCGTTAAGGCCCGGCAACGGGAAGATAGGGCATCACTTGGTTGGCCGCAAGTTCAGCCGAACTTGCGCTTCATTTCGCCGACGCCTTCTTCGATCAGCGCGGCTTGCGTCTCGTCGTTCATGCGTTCGCGGATCATGCGTTCGGCCGCGGCGATCGCGGCTTCCGCCGCGGCGGCGCGCACTTCGTCGACGGCCTTGGTTTCCGCGTTCGCGATGCGGTCGTCGACCTGTTTCTCGCGGCGCGCCATGGCGGCCATCATCGACTGACGGGTTTCTTCAGCCACGGCCGCGGCTTGTTCCTTCGCCGTGTCAACGATGGTCTTTGCTTCCGCTTCCGCCTGCGCGCGCTTGGCCTGATAGTCGGCGAGCAGCTTTTCGGCTTCCTCGCGCATACGCCGCGCCTCGTGCAGCTCCTTGGCAATCGCCTGCGAGCGCGCGTCTAGCGCCGACAGGATCATGCGCGGCACGCCCATCATGATCAGCGCGATCATGAAGATGGAAAAGGCCACGAAGGCGAAGAAGGTCGCGTCGAACGTCATCAGGCTTCTCCGGCCACGCGCTGGCGCGGCGCAGGCGATGAGCGCGAGGGCGTTAGCTTGTCGGCGATTTCACGCGCCAGCCCCTCGGCCAGCGCGGGCACTTCGGCCAACGCCTTCTGCCGCGCCGCGTCGACACGGCCTTCGGCAGCGGCGATGCGGTCCGCGAGCCGCTTCTCGGCTGCCTCCTGTTCCGCCGTCAGCTTGGCGGTGATGTCGGCCCGAGCCGCTTCGATCATCGAGCGAGCATCGGCGCGCGCCTTGGCGATCGCGCGTTCCATAGTCACGCGCGCTTCGTCCGCGTCGGCGCTCTTCTGCGCCGCTTGATCGAGGTCGTTCTTCACCGCGCCCGCGCGCCGCTCCAGCACCGAGCCCACCCGCGGCAGCACGAAGCGCGACACCACGAGATAAAGCGCGATGAACGTGAGCGCGAACCAGAAAAGCTGAGTCCCAAACGACGAAGCGTCGAACGGCGGGAAGGCGCCGCCGGCTTCACCGCCATGCGCGGCCGCGTCCGCCGCGCCATGCGCTGCGTCAGTTGCCTCGTGGGGATCGACCGTTGCGGGCGGGTGAGCCGCCATGAGCGTCTGCTCCGACTAGAACACGAACAAGAGAAGGAGCGCGATCAGCAGCGAGAAGATGCCGAGCGCTTCGGTCACGGCGAAGCCGAAGATGAGGTTGCCGAATTGCTTCGGCGCTTCCGACGGATTGCGCAGCGCGCCTTGCAGGAAGTTGCCGAAGATGATGCCGACGCCGATGCCGGCGCCGCCCATGCCGATCGCCGCGATGCCGGCCCCAATCAGTTTCGCTGCTTCAGCGTCCATTGTCTTCCTACTCCAGTTTACTTGTTGCGATGGCCTAGTGATGGCCAGGGTGAAGGGCGTCGTTCAGGTAGATGCAGGTGAGCAGTGCGAACACGTACGCCTGCAGGAACGCGACCAGGAATTCGAGCGCGTAAAGCGCAACCGTCATGCCCAGCGGCAGGATCGATCCAACGAGGCCGACAGCGCCCGCCGCGGCCATCATCGGCACGAAGCCCGCGAAGACTTTCAACACCAAGTGGCCCGCCAGGATGTTCGCCCAAAGACGAACCGAGTGCGAGAGCGGGCGCGAGAAGAACGAGATGATCTCGATCAGCACCACGAAGGGCAGAATGTAGATCGGCACGCCCGAGGGCACGAACAGTCCGAAGAACTTGAGGCCGTTCTTAGCGAGGCCCACCACGACAACCGTGAAGAACACCATCAGCGCCATCGTCGCGGTGACGACGATCTGGCTGGTCGGCGTGAAGAAGTAGGGGAACATGCCCAGCATGTTCGCCGCGAAGATCCAGAGGAAGAGCGTGAACACGAACGGGAAGAAGCGCTTCACGCCTTCGTCGCCCGCGGCGTCGCGCACCATGCCGTGAATGAAGCTGTAGCCCGTCTCGGCAACCACTTGCGCGCGGCCAGGCACCAGCGCGGCTGGCTTCATCGCCCACCAAAAAAACGCCGCGGTCAGGCCTGTCGCCGCGACCATGAACAGCGCCGCGTCGTTGAACGCCAGATTGCCGACACCCCACGCCGCCGGGAGCTCGGTGATCTGGGCGTCGACCGTGTTGTTCGTGTGGAACTGGTGAATTGGGTCGTTCGACACTTGGCGTCCTATTCCTCGTCGTCCGGGATCGAGCGCGCGTTCGGGTCTGGCGGATTTGCGCGGTTAAACGATTGCGCCGTGCGCACTACGTTCACCACGCCCGCCGCGAACCCCAGCCCCAGACCGATCATCAGCCCCCACGGTCCGCTGTGGAGAAAATAATCCGCCCCGAAGCCGAGCAATGCGCCGACGATAATCGCCGCGCCAAACTCCCCGCCAAAGCGGAGCGCCAGAGAGGCCGCGCTCTGCGGAGGGGCGTTCGAGGTGCCTTCGCCCCGCGCTTCGGCAACGCGCCGGCGCAGATCTCGAAGGGCGTCCTCCGGCGGTTTTCTGTCAGCCATTGAACGGTCGATGCGCCAAAGGGGGCGACTCGTCCGAGCCGTCCCTTCGCGCGCGCGGATTACTAGCAGGGGGCGGCCCCGGGTCAAGGAAACCGGCCTGCGACATTTGCTGGTCTGTTATGGGTCCCGGAGCCTCAGCCGACCGCCTCGAACAGCCCCTCGTAATGGCTCACCAGGCCGTCGGAATCGAAGTCCAGAACCGCGGTGAAACCCTTGGCCGCTCCGAGGTCCACATAGCGCCATCGGCGGTCGCCGAGCCTCTCGTACCGCTGGCGGGACGGCTCGACGCTGAGACCCGGCGCCAGAACGTAGAGGGCGATCATTTCGCCAAGCTCATGGCCGAGCCGCTTCAGGGCAAGGCCATTGCAGAATGGCGTCGCCGAAAGGTCGATTTCTGCGCAGCCTTCAAGATCCGCGCGCGGCGCGCCATTGATGCGCCATGACGTCGGGCCTTCGCGCTCGATTCTCAGAGTCTGTTCGACGCCGGCGTCAAAACAGGAGAGTTCGAGCGAGCGGGAACGCCATTCCCTATTGAGCCGCCACTCGCATGTCATTCCGAACGGCTCTTCTCCGCCATCGGCAATCACCGACCGCGCGCGCCAGCCCTCCGGCTCCTCGCTTAACGTCATGATCTCAAGGCCCGGGTAATCAAGTCTGCGCCAACGCCGGAACATGTCCGCCCAACGTCGCCGGCGGCTTTCGGTTGCTACTCCGCCGCCAACGCCTGCGCGCGGCCGAGATCGACGCTGACCAGTTGAGACACGCCTTGCTCCGGCATAGTCACGCCGTAGAGGCGGTCCATGCGCGACATGGTCACCGGGTTGTGGGTGATGACGACGAAGCGCGTCGTTGTCAGCCGCTTCATCTCTTCAAGCAGGCGGCAGAACCGATCGACGTTCGCGTCATCGAGCGGCGCGTCGACTTCGTCCAACACGCACAGCGGGGCCGGGTTCGCCAGGAACACTGCGAAAATGAGCGCTGTCGCCGTCAATGCTTGCTCGCCGCCTGACAGCAGGTTCAAGCTCGTCAGCCGCTTGCCCGGCGGCTGTGCGAAGATTTCGAGGCCCGCCTCCAGCGGATCTTCGCTCTCGGTCAGCTTCAGCGCCGCTTGGCCGCCTTCGAACAAAGTCGCGAACAATTGCGCGAAATGTGCGTCGACTTCCTCGAACGCGCGCATCAGCCGCGCGCGGCCTTCGTTGTTCAGGGTGGTGATGGCGCGCCGCAGCTTGGCGATGCCTTGGGCGACGTCATCCTTTTCTTTGCTCAGCGTTGCTATGCGCGCTTGCGTCTCGGTGAGTTCTTCCTGCGCCCGCAGGTTCACCGGGCCTGCCGCATCGCGCTCCGCCTTTAGCCGATCAAACCGACGCTCGATCTCCGCTATGGCCGCGGCGCCAAGCGCGCCTGAAAGCAGACTGCCGGCAAGCGCCGCCAACTCCTCCGGCGCCTTGCCGACCTGTTCGCGCGCATGCGCGACAATATCCTCAACGCGTGCCTGCGCGGCCTGAGCATGCGCCGCCACGCTTGCGCGGCGCTCGCGCGCGGCAGCATGTGCTTCCTCCAACGCGCGTGCGTGCTCCGCCGCCGCGCGCGCCGCTGTTTCGGCTTGAGCTACTGTATCGCTTGCTCCAACACGCCGCTCTTCGGCGGCGCCAGCCTCATCCATCAAGGCCTCAAGCCGCGCCCGCGCGTCGCCAGGCGCGGCCTTTGCCGCGTCGCGCCGCTTCTCGATCTCGTCCAATTCGGCCGACAGTGCAGCGAGCCGCTTATCCGCATCGGCAATCCGAGCACGCCACTGCGCCGTCTCAGCTTCAACAGCCTTGCGCCGCGCATCGCGCTGCGCGCGATCGCGCACCAGGCTTTGCGCCGCCGCGCTTGCCTCCGCCGCTTCCGTTCGCGCCGCCGCAACCGCAGCGCGCGCATCGGCAAGGGTCGTTTCATCAATGGGCGGGGCTGCTTCTCCGGCGGCCCCAGCCGCACTATCAGCAGCGGTGCGCGCTTCGGCGATTTCGATGTCGAGCGCGGCTTGCTGCGAGCGCAGATCCTCCGCGCGCTGCGCAATCCGTGCGCGCTCCATTTCGAGCCGCTCCGCTTCGCGCGCAGCCTCGGCTTCCGCAGCCGCACGTTTCGGCGCTTCCCCGCGCAGTTCGCGCGCCTTGCTGTCGAGCGCCTGCCGCTGCGCTTTCGCCGCTTCCCACGAGCCTTTCGCCTGCGCGAGCCGTTGCTCCGCAGCGCCGAGTTCTGCGCGCGCGGCGGCGAGCCTATTCTTGTGCTCAAGCCGCGCCGCCGCGGGCTGGGGCGCATCGGCGCGGCGCACGAAGCCGTCCCACCGCCAAAGATCGCCGTCCTTGGACACAAGCCGCGCGCCCGGCGGCAGTTGCTTCGCCAGCGCCGATCCGTCCCTCGCGTCGACAACGCCGATCAGCGACAGGCGCGCCGCAAGTGCGGGAGGGGCTTTGACAAATCGTGCGAGCGATTGCGCGGACGCCGGGAGCTTAGGCTCCGGCGCATCGGCGCCGCCCCAGTGCGCTGGCGCATCCGCATGCGTCGACGCGTCGATGTCCTCGCCAAGAGCGGCCGCTAACGCACGTTCATAGCCGGGCTCGACGTCGATCGCGGCCAACACCGGCGGATACTTCGCTGAATCGGGCGGTGCGAGCTTGTCCAGCGCGTGCACTTCGGCGTCCAGTTCTTGCAGAGCCTTCTCCGCTGCGCGGTACGGCGTCCACGCCGCTTCATCCGCAGCCTCGGCCCGCTTCAGCGCCGCTTCTGCCTCCTGCAGGGCGCTGCGCAGCTTGGAGCCTTCCGCGCGCGTCGTTT
>DASPMA010000235.1:0-7691 GCA_035627335.1 Binatia bacterium | reverse complement strand
GCCAAGGACAAGGTGATGATGGGCGCGGAGCGGCGCTCCATGGTCATGACCGAAGAGGAAAAGACCATGACCGCCTATCACGAGGCGGGCCATGCGATCGTCAACATCCACATGCCGGGCAACGACCCGCTGCACAAGGTGACGATCATTCCGCGCGGCCGGGCGCTGGGCGTGACCTGGTCGCTGCCGGAAGCCGACAAGCTCAGCTATTCGAAGGAATGGTGCGAAGCGAAGATCGCCATGAGCTTCGGCGGCCGCGTCGCCGAGCAATTGGTGTACGGCGAAGAGCACCTCAACACCGGCGCCTCCAACGACATCATGCAGGCGACCAACATCGCACGCCGCATGGTGACGGAATGGGGCATGAGCGACGTGCTCGGCCCGCTGCGCTATGCGGCCAATGAACAGGAAGTCTTCCTCGGCCACTCGGTGACGCAGCGCCAGAACATGTCCGGCGAGACGGCCAAGCTCGTCGACCAGGAAGTGCGCCGCATCGTCACCGACGGCGAGAAGAAGGCGCGCGAAGTGCTTACCGAGCACAAAGCCGATCTTCTCCTGCTCTCCGACACGCTCGTCGAATACGAGACGCTGTCCGGCGAGGAGGTGATGGCTATTCTGCGCGGCGAGAAGCTGAGCCGTCCGGTCGATACGCCCGCGCCGCCGTCCGCGCCGACGCCCGCACTGCCGATCACCGAAGAGGAAGATCCCACGCCCGTGCCGCACCCGGGCGGCTGGGGCGGGGCGGCCCCGCAGGGCGCCTGATCAGGTCAGCAAGCAAACGAACCGCCGGCGCCCTGCGCCGGCGGTTTCCTTTTGGCTAAACGTAAAGCGCGACGCTCGCGACGACGCCCAGCACGATGCCGACCATTACGGCCGTGCGCATGGCCTCCGCCCGGCGCCGTGCCGCCGCTTCTTCCGCGATCTGTTCGTGAAACAGCTCGATGCGCCAGGCGTCACGACGCACGCTTTGGGTTTCGCGATAACGGTTCAACGCCTTCATGCGGCCCGCTACGCAAGCGGGGCGCCACGCGTTCATACTCGATCAACCTTAACCGCACGCGCGTTGCATGCTAGGCCAGATTCTGGAGGCCCACATGCTCGGATCGGCGACCATCACAGCGCTTGTCGGCACGATGAAACCGGAGGCGGCCAAAGCCTTCTACGCCGACACGCTCGGCCTCAAGTTCATCTCCGACGATACTTATGCGATGATCTTTGAGGGCAAGAACGCGCGCGTCCGCGTCTCCAAAGTGCCCGCCATGGCGCCGGCGCAATACGCGGTGCTCGCCTTCACCGTGGACGATATCGAAAAGGCGGTGGACGGCCTCGCCGAGAAGGGCGTCTTCTTCGCCCGTTTCGGTTTTTTTGTGCAGGACGCGCGCGGCATCTGGTCTGCCCCGGATGGCACAAAAGTCGCCTGGTTTCACGACCCTGACCTCAACTTGCTCTCGGTCGTCCAGCCCGTGTGACCATGCGCCCCTGGCTCCGGGGCGGGGGATCGGCTAGGGCGGAGCCAGCTTTTGCGAATCCTGGGGAATTACATGGCCGCGCTCATCGCCATCGGCGCTTTCATCGTCGCGCTTTTCATTCTCAACATCGTCGAATTCGGCCGCCCGGACTAGGCGCGCTTCAAGGCCGCCGTCGTGTAGACGCCGGCGCTAATCAGCGCCAAGGCCGCCGCCGCCCACAATAGAATTCGTGCGGCCATGTCCAGGCCATCGACGAGCGCCTGCGGTCCGAACAGGAGCGCGGCGGATTGAAAGCCGAGAAACGCCGCAACGCCGGACATCTCCGCCGCTGCTTTCCATTTGCCGAGCTGGTTAACGGGCAGCGTGCGCCCGCTCTGCGCCAAGCCTTCGCGTAGTCCCGCCATCGCGACATCGCGGGCGAGGATCAGTACTGTTGCCGCGACGAGCCCGAGCGGCAACGCCGCATAGGCAAGAGCGACCAGCACGCACACGATCAGCACTTTGTCCGCCGTGTGATCGAGCGCCGCGCCAAGCGGCGTCACCGCGTCGAACTTGCGCGCCAGCCATCCGTCGAGCCAATCGGTCACCGAGGCGAGCAGGAAGAGGATCAGGCACAGCGCGTAGATGAAGCCCGCGAGCAAGCGATCGGCGTAGGTCTCCGCGGCCGCCCACAGCACCAGCGCCGCGATCATCGGTCCCATGGCGATGCGAAAGAGTGTCAGAATTGTCGGCAGCTGCTTCATCAGCGCGCTTGGTGGCCGCTCGGACGCCTTTCGTCCAGATCAAATTCGATCATCACCTGATCCGTCGGCGCTGCGCCGCCGCACGCGGAGTACAAGGCCATGGCCGCCGTGTTGGCGCGATCGGTGAGCACCCATGCATCTGCACACCCCAATCCGCGCGCGTGGTCGAGCAGAGTAGTGAGCATGGCTTTGGCAAGCCCGCGCCGCTGGTGCGACGGCGCTACGCCGACTTCGTTGATCCATAGTTCAGGACTTGGCTTATCCGGGTGCACATAAAGCACCGCCGAAATGAAGCCGACGACGGCGCCTTCGCTGCGCGCGGCAACCAGATGATGTCGCGGATCGCCCAAGAACTCCGTCAGGCGTTCGGCGATGAGCGGATCGTCGAAGACGTCATCTGCAACGTTGCTGAACCACGAAGACTCGTCCGGCCCAGCGACGCAGATCTCAGCGTTTGTCGTGAAAGTAGTCATAAACGCGCTTTGCCAGTTCTTTGCTGACGCCGTCCACTTCTTCCAGTTCCGAAAGCGCCGCCCGCGCGACTCCGCGCGCCGAACCGAAGCGATCGAGCAGGGCGCGCTTGCGCGCGGGGCCGACGCCGCCAATCTCATCCAGCGGATTCTTGGCGATATTCGCGGAACGCTTGCCGCGATGCGCGCCGATGGCGAAGCGATGCGCCTCGTCGCGCAGGCGCTGCAAATAGTAGAGCACGGGGCTCTTCTCTTCGAGCCGGAAGGCAGGTTTGCCGGGCACAAAGAACCGCTCGCGCCCGGCATCGCGATCCACGCCTTTGGCTATTGCGGCAATGACAATGCGGTTTCTCAGGCCCAGTTCGTCCAGCGCTTCGATCGCCGCTTGCAACTGTCCTTCGCCGCCATCGATCAACACAAGATCGGGCCAGGCGCCGAACTTGGTGTCGCGCTCCGGCTCGTCGCGCTCTTTGGAGAAGTCCACGCCGCCGTCGGCGATCGCTCCCCCGCCCCCTTGCGGGGCGGGGGCAAGGGATGGGGGGCCATCTGTCGCGCCGTTCCCTGCAGTCACATGCGCGCGGGCTCGCCCCGCCTCCGCCGCGCTGTCGCGAGGCGCCTCCTCCGCGGGGGGGGAGGCTTCACTCAACTCTTCCCGCTCCACCAGCATGCGCGCAAACCTGCGCCGGATCATCGCCTTCATCATCGCGAAGTCGTCGCCGCCGAACTCTTCGGTCTTCATGTTGAACTTGCGGTACTGGTTCTTGATGAAGCCATCCGGCCCCGCGACGATCATCGCGCCGAGCGCATTCGTGCCCTGGATGTGGCTGTTGTCGTAGACTTCGATCCGCTCAGGCCGCTGCGGCAGCGCGAACACGTCGGCCACGCCATCCAGCAGTTTCGCCACGCTGCCGCTCTCCGCCATGCGCCGCCCAAGCGCTTCGCGCGCGTTCAGGAGCGCTGCTTCGACGATCTCTCGCTTCTCGCCACGCTCGGGCCTGCGGATCTCAACCCTGCATTCCGCCTTCACGCACAGCGCTTCTTCCAGTAATTCGCGATCCGCCGGATCGATATTGGTGAGCACCAGCTTCGGCGGCTCACGATCGTCGTAGAACTGCGCCAGAAACGCTCCAAGAATTTCCGCGGGCCCGTCCTCCACGCTGTGGCGCGGGAAATAGGCGCGGTTGCCCCAGTTCTGGCCGGCGCGGAAGAAGAACACCTGCACGCACGATTGCCCGCCCTCGCAATGCAGCGCGAAGACATCCGCCTCGCTGAACGTCGAGGGGTTGACGCCTTGCGCGGCCCGTACGGAGGCCAGCGCACGGATGCGATTGCGCAGACGCGCGGCGTGCTCGAATTCAAGCTTGTCCGACGCTTCGCGCATTTCCGCCGCGAGGCGATCCTGCAATTGGGCCGAGCGGCCTTCGAGGAAGTCGAGGGAGTCCTTCACCAGCGCCGCATACTCGGCCTCGCCGATCAGCCCCACGCACGGCCCCGAACAGCGTTTGATCTGATAGAGCATGCACGGGCGTGTGCGGCCGGAGAACACGCTGTCCGAGCACGAGCGCAGCAAGAACGCTTTCTGAAGCGTATTCAGCGTGCGGTTAACCGCGCCCGCCGACGCGAAGGGCCCATAGAACTTGCCTTTGAAATTCTTCGCACCGCGATGCTTCTGCAGCACCGGAATGGGATGGTCCGTGCGTATCGCGATGAACGGGAAGCTCTTATCGTCGCGCATCAGCACGTTAAAGCGCGGCTTCAGCCGCTTGATCAGGTTGGTTTCCAGAAGCAGCGCTTCCGTCTCGGTCGCCGTGACGATCACTTCGAGCGACGTCGTCAAATTGATCATGCGGTAGATCGCGTTCGTGTGGCCGCGCCCTTGCGCGTACATCGCCACGCGATGCTTCAGATTCTTCGCCTTGCCGACATAAAGCACCTCGCCGTCCGCCCCGATCATGCGGTAGACGCCCGGCCGGTTCGGCAGCCGCCGCCACGCATCGCGGATCGCCTCGACGCCCTTCAGCGTAGGCGAAGTCGGCTCCTCCTGGGGCAGGCCTCCGAGCGGAGGCAGGGCGGGCTTGTCTGCGCCGGTCATGGGTGAGGGTTCAGTATGGGGTCCGCACGCGCTTGATCCTAGAGCTTCGCGGCACTAGGCGGATCGAACGACGCGAAAAGGGAGGCGTACCATGCGCGCACTGGGCTGGTTGCTTGCTGGCGGCCTCGTCGCCGCCGCTTTCTTCGCAGAGCCGGCCGCCGCGCAGAACGACTTCGAACGCCAAGTGCGCGCCTATCTCGAAAATGGCATGGGGGTGCACGCTTCACTGGGTTATCGGCGCGATCAGAGCAACACAGACATCGTCGTGCCGCTCGAAATGGAGAGCCCCTACCTGTGGTCCGTCTATCTGCGCGAAGGCGTGAACTATCGCGTTTACGGCGCGTGCGACAACGATTGCAGCGACCTCGATATGGAGATCTACGCAACGGACGGCCGGCTAGCCGATCGCGATGTGTCCACCGACGACGTCCCTTACGTGCAAATCACGCCAGTACGGTCCGGCCGCGCCTACGTGCGCATCTGGCTCTACCAGTGCAGCGCCGAGCCTTGTTACATCGCCGCGCGCGTCGTCGAAGGCGGCACGCCGGCGGAACGTTTGGCGCAACCAGCAGATGCGGAGAGACCGTCATGATCGTAGTGCAGGGATGGGTGCGCGTGCACGAAGGCGATCGCGAGACGTTGCGCGAGGCCGCGCGGACGCTGGTTACGGAAACGCGTAAGGAGCGGGGCAATCTCGCGTATGCCTTCGCCGAAGACTTCAACGATCCAGGCCTCTTCCACATCATCGAACGCTGGGCCGATGAAGAGGCCGTCGCCGGCCACATGATGACGTCGCACATTGCGGCCTTCCTGCCGAAGCTCAGCGCGCTGCGGGACGTGAAGTTCAAGATCGCCCGTTACGACGCGCCCCAAGAGCGCGTGCTGATGGAAGCCTGAACCCCGCGACCCCATGCCTTCTCGACCCCAAGCCCTGCGCGCTCCAGGTTTACCGCATGGATGACATGCGCTTGCCGGCCCGCCGTTTCACGGCGCCAGATCCGGACGACTGCCGTGACATGAACGATGTCCGCGCCGGCGTCGACGAAATCGACCGCATGCTGGTGGCGCTGATCGCCCGCCGACAGGGCTATATGGACGCCGCCGCCCGCATCAAAACCGAGCGTGCGACGGTCCTGGACGAGGCCCGCATCCAGGATGTGCTGGCCAAAGTGAAGGCCGAAGCCGAGCGTCAGGGCCTGCAATGGTCCATCGCCGAGCCGGTCTGGCGCAAGCTGATGGAACGCTGCATCGCCTACGAATTCGACGTCTGGGATGAAATCCGGGCGCCCAAACGGCGCTCAGGGCCCTGATCCGCTGCGCTGCACCAAGCGGCTGACGGGCGACCTTTCCCTGTGGTAACGAGCCGGCGGCTGGGACGGGCTATCCTCCGGGGTGGGGTGATGGCGCCAAGGACGGTTAAAGTTCGCGCTGAGCGCGACGCGCGCGCGCGCGATGCAAGCGTGCATGGTCGCGCGTGGCGACGGTTCCCTCGCGATGATAAGCCTTTGAGCTTGCGTGGGGACGGCGCATGAGGTGGTTTCTCGGATTGCTCTTGGTGATCGCGCTGGTTGGCGGCGCGCTCTACGGCGTTGGCCGCTTCATCCTGCCCAATGCGCTTGAGGTGACACGCACGGTGACAGTGGAGCGCCCACGGGCCTCCGTGTTCGCCATGATCAACGATTTGCGCATTACCAAGGAATGGTCGCCGTACTACGCGCGCGACCCCGATGCGGATTTCGCCATCTCCGATACGCCTGGCCCGGGCCAGACCATGCGTTGGGTCTCCAACGTGCGCGAAGTCGGCCGCGGGCGCATGTCGATCGTCGACTCCATCGACTACGAGCAGGTCGAAGCCATCCTGGTGATGGGCGATCGCGCCACGCTCAACTCCCGCATTGACCTTCGCGCCGCCGAAGGCGGCACGGGCGTCGTGTGGACGGTGACTGCGGAATGCGGCGCGGGCTGGATCAACGTGCCGTGCCGCTACATGAACCTGATCATGCGCGGCATGATCCAGCGCGAATTGGACAGCGGCCTGGGGCGCCTGAAGACGCTCACCGAACAGCTTCCTAACGTCGATTTCGAGCGTCTGAATCCTCAATTCGACAATCTTGAGCAGCAGCCGTTTGTGTACTCGGTGGTCGAAACGTCCGCCAGCAACCCGGCTGAGGTGGCGCGCGCGGAGGAGCTCGGTCTTGATCAAGTCAGGCGCTTCATGGCCGAGTATGAACTCACGCGCGCCGGGCCGCTGACGCGCGTAGAGCTATCGCGGGACGCCGACCGCATGACGTACCGTGTCGGTTACCCCTATTCGGGGCCACGGCCGTTGACAGTCGTCGGCGTCCAGCTCGGCGAAACGCCGTCCGGGTCCGTGATGCATGTGCTTGTCGAAGGGGACCGGCGAGCAATGGAGTCAGTGATCGCGCAGATGGACGCTTACCTGCAAGCTCACCGCATTACGCGCCGCGAGGGAATGCTGCCCTGGCATGTCGTGCACGAGGGCGCCAGCGCCGATACGCCGGCGCGAATTGAAATGTTCATGCCCCTGCAGTGAGCAAACGAAAGGCCCGTGGGTGTGAACCCACGGGCCTTGTTGCTCGACGCTTGCGCGCATCTGATCGCTATTCAGCAACCTTCAGGTTCACGGCCTTCGGACCTTTGCCCTTGGTGTCGGGCAAGGTCTGGAAGTTCACGCGCTGGCCTTCGGTCAGCGAGGTCAAGCCCGCGCGCTCGACAGCGCTCACGTGCACGAACACGTCCGCGCCGCCGCCGTCCGGCGTGATGAAGCCGAAGCCGCGCGCGCCGTTGAAGAATTTCACGACGCCGTCTTGCGGATCGCCCAGAGGCTGACGCGGGGGACGATCGCCGCCGCCGAAGCCGCCGCCGCCGCCTTCACGCGGGCCGCGGAATCCGCCAC
>DASPMA010000234.1:0-2217 GCA_035627335.1 Binatia bacterium | reverse complement strand
CGCGCCAGGTAGGCGTCGACCAGCTCCATGTCGATGTCGCGCGGGGCGGCCATGGCGGCCTGCACGGCCGGCTTGGTGATGGCGTTGAAGGTGACGCGCTTAACGTTCTTTCCCTTCAGCGCCTTCTTCTGGTTTAGCGCTTCGAGCACGTGCCAGGAGATGGCTTCACCTTCCCGATCCGGGTCGGTGGCGAGGATCAGGTTGTCGGCGTTCTTGAGCGCGTCGGCGATGTCCTTAACGCGCTGGCGAGATTTGGGATCGATCTCCCAATCCATGGCGAAGTCTTGATCCGGCTTCACCGAGCCGTCCTTCGGGGGGAGGTCGCGGATATGGCCGTACGAGGCCAGGACTTTGTAGTCCGAGCCCAAATACTTGTTGATTGTCTTGGCCTTGGCCGGGGATTCGACGACGACGACGTTCATGAAACTGGGGGCTCTCCGGTGGGTCCAGCCGGACCGAAGCGGGCGGAAACTGGGGGCCGACCCCCGTCCTGTCAACGCGTGGAAACCGGCAGGGGATCGGCCTTATGCCGATGGCGGCCTAATTTTCCTTTGCGAATCCGTGACTTTGATCTTTACCGGTGGCCGTGAGCGAACAACCATAAGCTGTGACGCACAGCTATAAGTTGCGAGCAAAAGAACTCTGCACCTCAGGAGAAGGCCGCGCCCGAGGACGCCGCGTAGCCGCCTGGCAATGAAGCGGCCCGTCCGTTGAGCTCAAGTTCGGTGAGCGCGGCCGCGACCACGCCCGCCGGCGCTTCCAGCAGGCGCGCGAGATCGTTCACATGAATGGGCGTGGGCGAAAGCAGCGCCGCGATCTTGCCGGGCAGGCCGGGCGGCGGTGGTTCGCTCCGGTCGTCGAACAGGGGGCCTATTGCGTTCGGCCGCAGCGGCGGCGCGCCGTCGCCAAGCGCCTCGATCACGTCTTCAGCGCTTTCGATCAGGGTCGCGCCTTGTTTGATCAGCGCGTTCGAGCCGCGCGCACGCGGATCGAGCGGCGAACCCGGCGCGGCCATCACGTCGCGTCCCTGATCCGCGGCGGCGCGCGCCGTGATGAGCGAGCCCGAGCGCAGCGCCGCCTCGATTATGACAACTGCACGCGACAGGCCGGAGATGATCGAATTGCGTCGTGGAAAATCCCGCGCACGCGCGACGGTGCCGAGCGGCGCTTCGCTGACGACGGCGCCGCGTTCGCAGATGGCCTCGTGTAGCTTCAAATTCTGCGGCGGATAGGGATGATCCAAGCCGCCGGCGAGCACGGCGGCGGTGCCCGTTGCCAGCGCACCCTTATGCGCGGCGGCGTCAACGCCGCGCGCGAGCCCCGAGACGATTGTGAACCCTGCCTCCCCAAGATCGGCCGCTAAGCGCTCGGCGAACATCAACGCCGCGCCGGATCCTTCGCGCGACCCGACGATGGCGACGGTCGGGCGCTTCAGCCATTTTGCATCGCCGCGCACCGCCAGCAGCGGCGGCGGCGCGTCGAGCTGCGCCAGGAGCGGGGGATAATCGGGCTCGCACGACGCGATCAGGCGCGCGCCCAACGCCTCAACCTCATCGATTTCTGCTTCAATGCGATCCGCGGGCGGCGGCGTGAGCTTGGAGACGCGCGGCAGCGCTTCAAGGGCGGCAGGCGCGGTGCGAAAGCGGGAGATAAGCTGCGTAAAAGTGAGCGGACCAATCCGCGGCGTGCGCGCCAGCCGCGCCCAGGCGATCCGCTCCGGGCGCGAGAGCGTGCGGCTCATTCGGCCGAAGCTCGCGGCTCCGTCGCCGCGCCCAACGGCGGCCCGCCGTCTTTCTTGTCGCCGATCTTCGGCTCCGTGCCCGCACGCAAGCGCGCGATGTTCGCCGCATGGCGCCAGAAGATGAGCACGGCCAGCACAAGTGTAAAAGCGATCTCGGACCAGCCGAAACCCGCGATCAGCGCCATCAGCGGCGCAATCGCTGCGGCGCAAAGCGCGGCGAGCGACGAGTAACGGAAGATGGTCGCAACCGCGATCCACGTAACGCCCGCCACCATGCCCAGCGGCCAGATGCCCGCGAACAAGACGCCGAAGAAAGTTGCAACTCCCTTGCCGCCCTTGAACTGCAGCCAGACCGGATAGCAATGTCCGATGAAGGCCGCCGCGCCCGCGACGAGCCCGAGCTGGCGCTGCATGTCCTGATTGAAGCCGCCGGCCTCCGCGAACGCGCGCGCGAGCAAGAGCGCGGCGGCCGCCTT
>DASPMA010000233.1:0-5918 GCA_035627335.1 Binatia bacterium | reverse complement strand
CACCCACGTCGGCGAACAGCTTCAGCGCCGTCGGCAAGCGCGCCATGATCGAGTTGACGTTCCAGGCTGCGATTTTCAGGGCCATCGCATGGGCTTAACCCATGGCCGGCCAGGGGTTCAACCGAACGGGCTTAACCGAACCAACCCAGGGCGACGGCGGCGAAGCCAATCACCACCAGCGCAACGCCAGCCGCGAGGATGTAGCGGACGTGGTGGCCCGTTTCGCCAGCCCGCGCCTCGTCTTGGTTGGCTTCCACGTGGTTGCCGACTTTGCGCGCGGTCATTGTTTGTCTCCTTTGCCAGGGCGCAGCGTGCTAGGCTCCGCCCCCATGAACCTAATCCTCGCCGCCTTCACCTTGTTCCATATTGCCGCTGGGCTGGGGGCTCTAGAGGCGGGGCTGCGGCTGCTGACCGCCGAGGAACGCGGGCACTGGCGTTCGAAGGGAGCGCTCCTGGTGGCGCAGCTTTTGTGCTGGGTTTATCCGCTGCTGGCGATCGTGTGCGCGAGCTGGGCGTGGCGCGTTTTCAGCGCCAGTCAGCCGCATGCGCTGCCTCTGATGCTGGCGCCCGTCTTTTGGCTGTTGGTGATGGGTCTCGTGTTCGCGCTCGTCGACTTCGCCGAGGACGGCATCATCGGCAATGCCCGAACACGCGATCCCTCTTAGTGCTGCTGAGGAATGCGCAGCATCTGGCCGGGGTAGATTTCGTCCGGGTCCTTCAGCATCGGCTTGTTGGCTTCGAAGATGGCGCTGTACTTGTTCGGTTCGCCATAGAATTGCTTGGCGATCTTCGACAGCGTGTCGCCGGGTTTCACTTCGTAGAATTGTGAGGCGGGCTGCGCCTGTGTCGCGACGGTGATCTGATCGTTGACTTTGGCGACCCCTTTCGTATTGCCGAGCACAAGCACTGCGCGTTCTTTCTCGGCAGTGTCGTTAGCTCGTCCCGTAATGGTCACTTCGTCCCCGCGTACACTGATTTGCCCACCCTCGATTGTGATGCCGAGATCGCGCAGCATTTCGGCCATCTCCGCGGCGCTCGTCTTTTCCGCACCAGGACGGATCGGTGTTTTTGGTTCCCGGCCGCGGTCGCGACCAAAATTGAACAGACCCATGAGGCGCTCCTGCTGTTGAGATGAGGCTCAGCTAGAGCGGCGTACGGTTTCGGCCAGTGACGGGAGCTTGCTTCGGCGTAATCAAAAGCCCCTGAACACAGCAAGCTCCTCCACGGAAGCGCGGTCGCTGCGCAAGGTGTTCACCGGCTTGCTCATGTCGGCATAGCCGAGCGCCATGCCGCAATAGACCATGTCGTTGTCGTCGAGCCCGAAGTGCGCGGCGAGCGGCGCGCGCATGCGCGCCCAGGCTTCCTGCATGCAGGATTGGACGCCGTGTTCGAGCGCGGCGAGGGCGACGGACTGCATGAACATGCCCAGATGCGCCCACTGGCCGTGGCCCATGCGCTTGTCGATGATGAAGAAGAGACCGACAGGCGCGCCGAAGAAGTCGAAATTTTGCGCCAGATGCATCAGGCGCGCCGGTTTGTTCTCGCGCGGAATGCCGAGCAGGGCATACATATCTTCCCCCACCTTGAAGCGGCGCGTTCGATAGGGCTCCCAGAGATTGTGCGGATAGACTGGGCGGTCATCTTCGATGCCGGGCAGGTTGGCTTTCGCCAGTGCGGAAACGGCATCGCGCTCAGCGCCGGCGACAGCGATCACGTTCCAGGGCTGTAAATTGCCGCCGGACGGAGCGTAGCGCGCGACGCCGATGATCTCGCGCACAGTCGTTTCGTGGAGAGGGTCCGGTTTGAAGGCGCGGATCGAAATGCGCGCCTTAAGCGCTTCGGTGACATTCATAGAGCGGGCGACCTTCGTGTTCTTTGTGCCTGCCTTTGTGTCTTTGTGTTTAAACACGAAGGCGCAAAGAACGCACGAAGTTCACAAAGGACCTCACCGCCCGCGCGTGCGCTGCTGAATTTCCTTGGCGTAAAGGCGGCCAGATTTTTGCGCGGCGGAAATTTCCTTCGCGCTGAGTTCGCGCGCCAGCGCCGCGGCGCGTTTGCGGGCCGCGTCGTCGCCGGAGAGCGTCACGTCCGCATAGAGCCAGGACAGCGCTTCGATCGGATCGCGCTCCATGATCGCATCCGCCAAGTGCGCCATGGCAGGCGTGTACCCGTTCTCGGAGGCGCGTAGCAGCCAGTAATGCGCCTCCTCGGGATCGGAGAGCGCGGCAAGCTGAATCATGGCTTCGCCGTCCTGCGCGCCCGCCGCGGCGCGAAACTGGTCACGGGCCAGTTCTATGTCCTGCGCGGCGCCGACGCCGGAGCGAAGGGCGATGCCATAGGCGGTTTGCGCGCCGGGCAAGCCGTCTTCAGCCGCACGCGCGAAGTGCTCGACGGCGCGGGCCTTGTCCGGCTTGCCGCCGAGGCCGCGCCAGTAGAGGAGGCCGACGTGGTAGTGTCCCATCGCGCGCTCTTCTTCCTCCAGCGACTCTTCCAGAAGCCGTCGCGCACGGCGCCATTCGCCGCGGTCGAACGCGTCGAGGCCTTTGTCGAGTTTCGAGATGCGGCGGAACATCAGACCGAGAAGCTCACGCCGCAGCCGCACGACGACTTGGCGTTCGGATTCTTCACCTTGAACGATGCTCCGATCAGCTCGTCAACCCAGTCGACTTCAGAGCCGAGCAGGAATGGCAGCGACACAGGATCGACGAAGAGCCGCGCGCCGTCGCGTTCGATAACGACATCGTCGGCATTCGCGCCGCGGGCGATCTGGATTTCGTACTGGAAGCCGGAACAGCCGCCGCCTTCGACAGCAACGCGCAAGCCCGCGCCCGCAGGCTGGTCGGCGACCACGGCTTTGATCCGCGATGCAGCGGCGGCTGAAAGGGACACATCAGTCATTCTTTAACGCTACGCCTTGGGACATTTCTCAAAGGGCAGGGCCCATATAAGGTCCAATCCTAGCATTGAGGAGAAGCGGTTTCGTGGCCGACGGGCAGAAGGCAGCCAAACGGGCGAGGGGCAAGCCCGCCAACGCCGACCGGCCCTACGTGCGCCCGGCGCGCGCGGCCTATGCTACCGATCCGTCATCTTCGCGTGGCCGGCTTTACCCCGAGCCGGAAAGCCGCACCCGCAATCCATTCGAGCGCGACCGGGACCGGATCGTTCATGCGAGCGCATTCCGGCGTCTCAAAGGCAAGACCCAGGTGTTCGTCGCGCACGAGGGCGATCACTACCGCACGCGCCTTACCCATTCGCTGGAAGTGGCGCAGATCGCCCGCGCGGTGGCGCGGCAGATGGGCCTGGATGACGACCTCGCGGAGTGTCTGGGGATCGCGCACGATCTGGGGCATCCCCCGTTTGGGCACACGGGCGAAGACGTGCTCGATGCGTGCATGGAGCCCTATGGCGGCTTCGATCACAACGCGCAGACGTTGCGCGTGTTGACGAAGCTGGAGCGGAGGTATCCGGCCTTCGACGGGCTCAACCTCACCTGGGAGACGCTGGAGGGCGTCGTCAAACATAATGGCCCGCTGGTCCGCTTTGGCGCGACCCTGGAGGATTTGCCTGTAGCCGTCCAGGAATATGTCGCGCAGCACGATCTTGAGCTCGAAAGCTGGCCGGGGCTCGAAGCGCAAGTCGCCGCGCACGCCGACGACATCGCCTACAACAATCACGACATCGATGACGGCTTGCGCGCTGGCCTGTTCACCCTGACGGAGCTGCGCGAGGAAGTGCCGATGCTCGAGCGCGCGGTCGCCACGGTGGAGAAGGATTATCCCAATCTGGAAGAGAGCCGGCTTGTGGCGGAGACCGTCCGCCGGCTGATCGGCGTTTGGATCGACGATCTCGTCTGGCAGTCGTCAAAGCTGCTCAGCGAAGCCAAGCCGCACAGCGCTGAGGACGTGCGCGCCGCAGGCAAACCGTTGATCGGCTTCTCGGATGTCATGAACGAGCACCAGGTGATCCTGCGCCGGTTCTTGATGGCGCGCATGTACCGGCACTGGAAAGTCAATCGTTCCCGCAGCCACGCCAAACGTATCCTGCGTCAGCTGTTCGATCTGCTGCTGGCGGAGCCCGAAATCATGCCTCCGGACTGGCAGAAAGGCGGCGACGGCGCCGGCGGGCTGAAAACAGCGCGCCGTGTCTGCGACTATATCGCGGGAATGACCGACGATTACGCCATCGACGAACACCGGCGCCTGTTCACGCTGGAGCGCTAAGAAGGCAGTAGGCAATTGGCAGTAGGCAGTAGGATCGCCAGCAAAACAAAAAATCTTACTGCCCACTGCCAATTGCCTGCCGCCTCTCATGGTAAACTGAAATTTGCCGCCGCGATTCCGTCTGGAGTTCCGAATTGAGCACGCGCTACGATCCACGCATGCATGCGTACGACGAGCAGTCGCGTCACGCCGGCATGATCTATCTATTGATGCTGGTGGTGGCGCTCGCGTTTGGCGGCTTTGTTTGGCAGCTTTACAGCGCTCCGGACATCCCGCGCATCTCCGCACCCGCGGGCCCCTATAAGGTCGCGCCGCCCTCGGAGCTGAACGAGCCCGACCCCCGCGAAGCTGCGCTGACAGAGCCGGAAGTAGAAAACGCGCCCACGGGGACGATTGCTCCCGCCGAAGAAGAAGCACCGCCTGTCGCTGGACCGCCGCAACTCACGCCTGCGCCCGCTTTCGCGTCGAGTGGGCGATTCGTGGCGCAGCTGGCGGCGCTCCAATCGGAGGCCGGCGTAGAGGCGGCGTGGCGGCGATATGCCTCTCGGGCGCCGGACCTGTTCGCCCGGGCGCGCATGGATGTGGAGCGCGCCGACCTTGGTCAGCGTGGCGTCTATTATCGCATTCGCGCCGGGTACTTCGCTGACCGCGACAACGCGGCGCGGTTTTGCGAGCGCATCCGGCAGATGGGACAGGACTGCATCGTCGCGGCGCGCTAAGAGGCGCGCATGAGTTCGATGCTATCCGTCGCATTCGGCATCCGTCAGCCCAAGCTTGATGAGGAGATGCGCGGGTTTTTCCGCGATGCACGTCCCTGGGCCTTCATTTTGTTTCGCGAAGCCTGCGTGTCGCGCGATCAGGTGCGTGCATTGTGCGCCGAGCTGCGCGAGTCCGTCGATCGCGAGACGCTGGTTTGGATCGACCAGGAAGGGGGGCGCGTCGCGCGTCTGAAGCCGCCTGAGTGGCCAACCTGGCCGCCTTGCGCGCGCTATGGCGAATTGTTCTCTAGGAGCGCCGAAGCCGGTTCGGAAGCAGCCTACCTCGGCCACCGCCTAATTGCACACGAGTTGAAGAGCATCGGCGTCGACGCGGACTTTGCCCCGGTGCTCGATGTGCCGGTTGAAGGCAGCGACAAGATCGTCGGTGATCGCGCGTTGTCGCCAGAGCCGAAGATCGTCGCGCTACTGGCGCGCGCGGCTTTGCAAGGTTTGCACGATGGCGCCGTCGCAGGCTGCATCAAGCACATGCCGGGGCATGGACGCGCGACCTCTGATAGCCACCTCGCGCTTCCACGTGTGTCAGCCAACGAGGAAGACTTGACCGCCGACGTCTTTCCCTTCGCTGAACTCCACGATGCCGAAGCGGCGATGACGGCGCATATCGTCTACGAGACGTGGGACCCGGATCGACCCGCGACATGCTCGCCGCTGGTGATTGACGAAATCATTCGCGGACGCATCGGCTTTCAGGGCCTTCTGGTGAGCGACGATCTCGATATGAAAGCGTTGCAGTTCGCGCTCAATGGCGGCCTCAGGGAGCGCGCCGAGACGGCGCTCCTCGCAGGCTGCGATGTCGTGCTGCAATGCTCGGGCGTGCTCAAGGAGATGGAGGAAACCGCGAAGGGCTGCCGCACCCTGGAGGGCCTCCCGCAGGTCCGTGCGCGCGCCGTGGAAAGCTACGCCAAGCGGGCGGCCCGTC
>DASPMA010000232.1:0-6574 GCA_035627335.1 Binatia bacterium | reverse complement strand
TGTCTTCGGCGACGATCGCGTCGACCGCAGCGACCTCGTCGCGTTTGATATCGATTGCGGCCTCCAAGCTCGCGCGGAAGCCGGTGACGACGATCTCTTCCTCGGCCGCCGGCTCGTCCTGCGCCAGGGCGACGCCGCCCGCGCCCATGCCCAGCGCCAGCGCCAAGGCGCTCAGCGAAGCGTTGCCCCAGCGTGATTTGCCCGCGAATGAACCGGTGTGCTTAGCCGCCATAACGTCCCTCCCCGGCGGGCCTGTACGGACGTGGTGGACTTCTGCCCCCAGCCGATCAAGGCCGCGTTTCGTCCCTATGACACCGCTTTCGGTCTTTTTGCCACCGGTGTCTATTCTAGGACTAGGTCACTATGGCCGGCTTTGGCAAGGCCCCTCGTCTCGCCAGGGCAATCCGCCGTCGCTTTGTGTCCCGGGCGCCGCAGGCCCTAGCCAGCCTCGTGGGTCACGACGCCATTCGACACGGTGAGCACCGGCTGGGCCGTCGGGATTGCCCCCGGTTCGGCCTGCATCAGATCGACCGAGAAGGCGCTGATATCGGCGCGCTTGCCGGCCTCCAGCGTGCCGCGCTCGGCTTCCTCGAACACCGAAAACGCGGGCGCCCAGGTAAGCATCTTCAGCGCGTCATCGCGGCTGACGGCCTGGTCGAGGCCCCAATCGGGACCGGCGAAGCCCGATAGATCGTGCCGGTGCGCGGCCGCATAGAACTCGATCAGCGGATCGCCCTTCTCCACCGGCGCATCGCTTCCCGCGGCTATCACCGCGCCCGACTCCAGCAAAGCACGCCACGCATAAGCTCCCGCAAGCCGCGATGGGCCAAGACGCGCCGGCGCGAAGTGCAGATCGCTGATTGCATGCGAAGGCTGCATCGACGCGATGACGCCCATCTGCGCGAAACGTGGAATGTCCACAGGCGCGATGATCTGCGCGTGTTCGATGCGCCAGCGTGCTTCGGCAAGCGCAGCGGGCGCATCCGCGAACGTGTCGCGATACGCGTCCAGCACGAGACGGTTGCCGCGATCGCCGATAGCGTGCGTCGCCACCTGGTAGCGTCCTTCGCGGGCGCGCCGCAGGTGCTCGCGCAAGTCTTCCACCGGTGTGACGAGCAGTCCGCTTGTCGATGGCATGTCGCTATAGGGCGCCAGCAACGCCGCGCCGCGTGAGCCCAACGCGCCGTCCATGTAGAGTTTCACGCCGCGAATCCGCACTTGCCCATCGCGCGCCGGCCGCTGCTCCACTGCGAGGGCGGCATCCGCCGGTTCCAGATAAAGGTCCGCGCGCAACGGCATTTCACCGGCTGCCGCCAGCGCCTGGAAGTTCTCCGCTTCCGCCGCGCTCGTGCTGACATTGCAGATGCCGACCCAGCCGCGCGAGGCATAAAGCTGCCCCGCCGCGCGCAACGCATCGCGCTGCATGGCTGCGGTCGGCGGGGGTAGCGCCCGATCGACAAGTCCCATCGCGTTGTCGATCAACATGCCCGTCGCCGCACTGTCCGCGTCGCGCTCGATGCGTCCGCCCGCCGGATCGACGGTGTTTGCATCAATCCGCGCCAGCGCGAGCGCGGCCGAGTTCACGACAGCGGCGTGGCCGTCGACGCGCTCAAGGAAGACGGGGCGATCACCGACTACGGAGTCCAGGTCGGCGCGCGTCGGAAAACGGCGCTCCGGCCAATGCGTCTCGATCCAGCCGCGGCCAATGATCGGTCCTTCCGGGTGCGCAGCCGCGTACGCGCGCAAGCTTTCCTGCATCGCTGCGATCGAGGCGACGCCGACAAGATCGAGCCGCATCGACGTCATGCCGACGCCCGTGAGATGGACGTGCGCATCGGTGAAACCCGGAAACGCGGCGGCGCCGTTGAGGTTGATCTCGCGCGCGCGCGATCCCGAGCGCGCTTGGTCCAGCGGACCGGCGAACGCGATCAGGCCGTTTCTGATGCGCAGCGCTTCAACCCGCGGCGTCGCTGCAAGGCCAGTGTAGATCGGCCCGCCATGGACAATTAAATCCTGTACGGTTCTTGATCCACATCCGGCCAGCCCTGCGGCAAGCGCCGCTTGACCGAAGCGGCGGCGGCTGAATTGCATGCCGTTCCCCCTTTTTCCGGGCCCAGTGTCGGACTCGTGCATCGCACCGTGAGTGCGAGTCCCTGACCCGTCAACGCGTTCCGCTCAAGCTGGTTACTGGGTTCGGTTTTCGCGATCGCGAGCGAAGGATGGTGGACCCAAGCGGGATCGAACCGCTGACCTCGTGAATGCCATTCACGCGCTCTCCCAGCTGAGCTATGGGCCCGTTCAGCGCCGCCGCTTGGGGAGCGGCGACACGGGATTTTTAAAGCGGCGGAACCTACGCTCGGCTCTCCGCCGGTTCAAGCCGCGTTAGCGGTTGCCGTCGTCGTCCTCGCTCTCGCCGGCGATTTCGCTGAGTTCGTCCTCAGGGAATTCCTCTTCGTCCTCGATAAGCGGAACGGAATCGTCGTCGGCGTCGTCGCCGAGGTCGGTTTCGTCGTCTTCGGAAAAACCTTCCGGAAGCTCATCGCCGGATTTTGCGACGACGCCTTCTTCCTCTTCATCATCCGCCACCAGAGGCTCGGCCTCCGCCTCGGCGTCGATCTCGGCGGTCTCCTCGACTTCGGACTCCTCGTCCTCGTCCTCGTCGCCGCTCTTCTTGGCCTTGGCGTCCTCGAGTTCCTCGTCGTCGTCATAATTCGGATCGTGCGCGGCGACGCGGGACCGGCCGCGCTTAGCGCGCGTGCCTTCCTCACTCGGGTCGAAACTTGTGGTGCACTTGGGGCAAACCGCCGGGCGCTTGCGGAGGTCGTAGAATTTCGCCCCGCAATTCGGGCAGACTTGCTTGTCGCCCAGGTCTGTCTTCGCCAAAGCAGCCTCTCCTCGGGCTCCCGCACCCTTCTCGCGCGGGGCGCTCGCTTGCCACCAACTGGCGCCCCTGTCAAAAGCTTTGTCGTTTCCAATCAGCACCGTCCGGACCAAGTTGACGTCATGCGTCTGAGAGCGCGATTTGCCGGGCCTTTGAGCGGCCGCGCGCGCCCCCCCGGGGACAAATCGATCTCGCACCGCGCGCTGATCATGGGCGCCCTCGCGACCGGGGGAACCGAGATCGAAGGCCTGCTGGAAGCCGAGGACGTGATGGCGACGATGGCCGCCGTGCGCGCCTTCGGCGCGGAGGTGACGCAGGCGGGCGAGAAGCGTTGGTCGGTGACGGGCGCGGGCGGCTTCAATCAGCCGGCCGAGACTATCGACTGCGGAAATTCCGGCACGGCGGCGCGCCTGCTGATGGGTGCGGCCGCGCCCTATCGGCTGAGCGCACGCTTCGACGGAGACCAGTCCCTGCGCAAGCGGCCGATGAACCGAGTGATCGCCCCTTTGACGCAGATGGGAGCGCGCTTCGACAATCCGAATGGGCGCATGCCGCTGGTGATGCATGGCGGCAAGCTGAAGGGGATCACCTATCGTTCGCCTGTGTCGTCGGCGCAGGTGAAGTCGGCTGTGCTGCTGGCGGGACTGCAGGCTGAAGGTGAAACGGTGCTGATCGAGCCGGAACGTTCGCGCGACCACACCGAGCGCATGTTGAAAGTGTTCGGTGCGAACTACGACGAAGTTGATGTCGATGGCGGGCGCCATCCGCGGGTGCAGCCCAGCGCGCTTACTGGCGCCAGCATTTATGTGCCGGGCGATCCCTCCTCGGCCGCGTTTCCCGTGGCGGCCGCCCTGATCCTCGGCAAGTCAGAAGTACGCATCGAGGACGTGCTGGTGAATCCGCTGCGCCTTGGCTTCTTCGAGACCATGCTCGAAATGGGCGGCAAGATTGCCTACGAAGAACGGCGCGATCCGATCGGCGAGCCGATTGCGGATCTCGTTGTCACTTCAAGCAAGCTGAACGGCGCCGCGCCGCCGGCGAAGCGGGCGCCGGCGATGATCGATGAATTTCCCATCCTAGCAGCGGTCGCCGCGTTCGCTCAGGGCGAAACGCGCATCGTTGGCGCTGCCGAGCTGCGGGTAAAAGAGAGCGACCGGATTACCATGATGGTCAACGGGCTGCGTGCCTGTGGCGTGGACGCGGAGGAGCTGGAGGACGGTCTGGTCGTGCGCGGCAATGGTCCCAAGAGCGTGCGCGGCGGAGCGCAGATTCGCACTTTGGGCGATCACCGCGTGGCGATGTCGTTCCTGGTGCTCGGCATGGCGTCGAAAGACCCGGTGACCGTCGATGACGCAGATATGATCGCGACTTCGTTCCCGGGCTTCGCTGAATGCATGCGCAGCCTGGGCGGCGACATTGAATCGGTCTGAGTTTCGATCAAGGAACCCCGGCAACTTCAAAAAGTACGCATGCGTTCTCCGGCAAAGGAGAATTGCCATGCGTAAAGCTTTTGCCGCCGCCGCTCTTTTGTCGGCGGTTTCACTGACGACCATCGCCATCGCGCAAACCAAGCCGGTCGATCCGATGCCGGTGCAAGAGGCGCCGATGGTTGCGCCGGCGACGGGCTCGCCGACTGTCATCCCAGACGCGCGTTCGCTCGCGAGCGACCAGCAAGTCGGCGAAGCGCGCCGGGCTTATCGCGCCGCTTGCCAGCGCGAAGAGATCGCTGGGTTCTGCGATTGCGTCACGGCCGGCGTTGCACAGTCCCTGATGCCGGATGAAGTGCGGCTTGCGGCGCGGACGTTCGGCGAGCGCATTCCGGCGCAGGGCGACGCTTATCAGAGCGATCAGCCGGCGATGAGTTCGGCGGCGCGGATCGAGCAAGTCGAGGCGCAATACGCCGACGCTTGCGCGCAATTCCGCTAAGCGGCGTCGACCATTTCCGGCTTCGCCTCAACTTCGCGCCGCCGACCCCGCGCGAGGATTGACGTAGCCGCCAGATCGCCGGTGACGTTGCCCAGTGTGCGGAAGATGTCCGGGATCACTTCGACGGCGATAAGAATGCCGAGCACTTCGGTCGGCACGCCCAAGGCGATGCAGATGGGCGCGATCGAGGCGATGAACGACACCTGCCCCGGCAAGCCGACGGCGGCGATGCTGACGGCGTAGGCGACGAAGACCGCGCCGATGACCTGCATCAAGCTCGGCTCCAGGCCGTAAAGGTGAGCGACGAAGAAGCAAACGGCGAGGTTGCCGACCGGGCTGGTGAAACGGAAGATCGCGACCGCCAATGGCAGGATCACGTCCGCGATGCGGGACGGGATTTGCAGACCGCGCAACGCGGCCTCGAGCATCGCCGGCAAGGACGCAAGTGATGACTGGGTCGATGCGGCGATGGCCCAAACGGGGATCGCCGCCGTCGTGAAGCGGCCGACCGGCTGGCCTGAGAACAGCACGGCGATGATCCAGGCGAGCACGGTGCTGCCCGCAAGCACGCCGGTGACGATTACGACGTATTGCGCGATCACGCCGGCGGCGCTGAAACCGGTGTGCAGGCCAACGCCGAGCGCAAGCGCAAATACGCCGATCGGGCCCGCGAGCAGAACCCAGTGCACGATGACGATCATCGCTTCGGACACGGCGCGGAAGAAGGTGACGATCGGCTCGCGCAACTCCGGCTTCAGCTGCGTCACGGCGAAGGCGAAGAAGATTGTGAACACTGCGAGCGCGAGAATGTTGTCGCCCGCCGCCGCGGTGACCGGATTGGTGGGCGCCAGACTCTGCAGCCAGGAGACAAAGGTCGGCGGTTCGCGAATCGCGACGGCCTGGTCGCCGATGCCGGCGACGAAGGCGTCCGCGGCGGCGCGGTCGATCGGCCAGGCGGCGAGCCAGCTTTGCGTGGCCAGCACGGCGAAGGTCGCGGAAAAGAAGATCAGCGCGGTGAAGAGGATCAGGGCGCGCAGGACCAGGCCGCCGGTCTTGGCGGTGTCGGACACGGAGGCGATGCCGGTGATGAGGAGCGCCACGATCAAAGGCACGACCGTCATGCGCAGCGTATTGAGCCAGAGGCCGCCGAACGCCTCGATCACGTTTGCCGCGGGCGCCAGCTCCGGCGCATAGGCGCGGACGAGCGCGCCGGCGGCGAGGCCAGCGAGCAGCGCGGCCAGGACGAGGAGACTGATCCACTTCTTCAAAACGCCCGGCCCTCGAGTTTGAAGCGTGCGTAGCGGATGGCGTGGAAAAGGCAATGCACGGCGAAACGCATGAAAGTTGGCCGCACCCTTCCTGCACCCCCTCTCCTTTGCGGAGAGGACGTCAGGGGCAGCGCCGGCAGAAGGGGTGCGCTTACTTTGCTAAAGCGGGCGTGCGCTCAGATTCGCGTGGCGCATCGCGCGCGGGCGCTGGCGCGCGTTTGAATTCCAGTGCGCCGTCTTCGATCGCGCCATAACGCAAATCCATGATGTCGTGGAAATAGCTTTGGCGCTGCTTCCAGGGCGCGCGTGACGTTTGCTTCGGCAGGATGTGCTTGGCGCGCTGGAAATAGCCGGAGGAGAAATCGACGAAGGGCCGATCTTCGTGCGGACCGCGCAGGCGCGGCGTGACTTGGGCGAGATCGTAATCGTCCAGGTAATTTATCAGGCGGCAGGCGTATTCGAGGATGAGGTCGGCGCGCAGAGTCCAGGAGGCGTTGGT
>DASPMA010000231.1:0-9884 GCA_035627335.1 Binatia bacterium | reverse complement strand
TGACCTGCGCTTCCTTGGTCATGCGGTCGGTGATGTCGGTGATGGCGACGCACATGCCATCGTCCCAAGGCGCGAACGTAATCTCGACTGAACGCCCAGGGCGCAGCGCGGACGGCATGACTAGCGTCGAGCGGACGCCGTCCTCTTTCGCCTTTCGGCACATCTCTTCGTAAGGACGGCCGCGGCCTTGCGGGAAAATCTCCCAAAGATTGCGCTGCAGCACTTCGCCCGCGGAAAAGCCGAAATAGCGCTCGGCCGCCGCATTAAAGACGACGACCTGCCAATTCGCATCGACGGCATAAAAAGCGTCTGCGATTGCGCCCATGGCAGCGTCGAAGCGGCGTTCGGCGCGCGCGGCGCGGTCGCCGGCGTTGGCTTGCTTAGGCGTTTTTTTGTCGCTCATTGCGCGCCGTCTGGCCCTGTTACGCCCCGCCAGCTTGCCTCGCGGCGCCGTCGCTCAACAAGTCGAAACCGGGTGGGGCCGACAAGTTCCCTCTACTCATACCTGCAGACGATAACCGCCGGTTTCGGTAATGAGCAGCTTAGGGCTCTGTGCGTCCGGCTCGATTTTCTGGCGCAGGCGATAGATGTGCGTCTCCAGCGTGTGCGTAGTCACGTTGGCGTTGTAGCCCCACACCTCGCGCAAGAGTTCGTCGCGCCCAACCGGCTTTTCGCCTGACCGATAGAGATATCGCAGGATCGAGGTTTCCTTGTCGGTGAGCCTGATCTTCTTTTGCGTGTCATCGAGCAAAAGCCGCATGGCTGGGCGGAACTCGTACGGGCCGATGCGATAGACGGCGTCCTCACTGGCTTCGTGGCTGCGCAGGTGCGCGCGGATGCGCGCGAGGAGAACTGAGAACTTGAAGGGCTTGAGGACGTAGTCGTTGGCGCCAGCGTCGAGACCCTGCACCTGGTCCTGCTCCTCGCGCGATACGCCCGTGAGCAAAATGATGGGCGCCTTGATGCCCTGCTCGCGCAGCCGGCGGCACGCCTCGATGCCATCCATGTCGGGTAGGCTCACGTCGAGCACTATGGCGGAGGGCTTGGTGTCCTCAGCCGCCGCGAAACCCTCCGCGGCTGTGGCGGCGCCAACGCCCGAGAACCCGTTTTCCAGGTCGAACTGCTCGACAAGCACCTGACGAAGGTCGGTGTCATCATCGATGATCAGGATTGTCGTCTCGCGCGTCATCGCTCACCTGGGGCGGCCTGGCCCGCATTGTAGCCTAGGTTATCACCACGCCGGGGCTTCCATTTGCAACCCATCGTCTAAAAAGCGTCCCCGCCCTCCCCTAACCGCGCGCCCCAAACAGCGCCGACCCGATGCGCACCTGCGTGGCGCCAAAGCGCACCGCCGTCTCGAAATCATCGCTCATGCCCATACTGAGTTCCGTCAGCCCGTTGCGCGCCCCGATTTTCGCGAGCAGCGCGAAATGCATGTCCGGCTCTTCGTCGATGGGCGGGATGCACATGAGGCCCTTCACCGGCAGGCCGTAAGCGCCGATCGCCTGCTCGATGAACGCATCGGCTTCGAAGGGCAGTACGCCGGCCTTTTGCGCTTCCTCCCCTGTGTTCACCTGGATCAGGAGTTCTGGACACCAGCCGACTTTTTGCGCGGCGTCAGCGATGGCTTTCGCCAGCTTGGGACGGTCGAGCGTGTCGATGAACTCGAACATCCGCACGGCGTCCTCGGCCTTGTTTGTCTGCAGCGGCCCGATCAGGCGCAGGCGAAGATCCGGCGTCTCCGCGCGGCGGCTAAGCCAGCGCTGCTGCGCTTCCTGCACGCGGTTTTCCCCGAACACGCGTTGGCCGGCGGCGAGCGCCGCGTCAATGCGCTTGTCGGGCTGTTTCTTGGAAACGGCGACCAGGGTCACGCTTTCCGGCGCCCGGCCGGCAACCTTGGCCGCGCTCGCAATGCGCGCAAGAATAGCGGCGCGAGCGTTGGCGACGTCGGGAGAAGATTGGCTCATGAGCTCCGTTCATCTGCTAGCGGGCCTGGCGCGGCGCCTCAATCGCGAGGCGGGCGCGCCGACCCTCCCCTCCCTTTACTTCTTCACCGATCCCGCGCGCACATACGATCCGGTGCGGGTTGCGAAACGGCTGCCGCGAGGGACAGCCGTGGTGTATCGGCATTTCGGAGCGAGCGAGCGCACACGGATCGCACGGCGCTTGGCGCATGTGTGCCGGGCGCGCGGACTGGTGTTGCTGATGGCCGGCGATCCCGAACTGGCGGCGCGCGTTGGCGCGGATGGCGTGCATTGGCCAGAACAGCGGTTGCCCACGCAACGCGATGCGCGGCCTTGGCTTGTCACTGTGGCCGCTCATTCCGCGCCCGCAGTGTCGCGCGCCGAGGCGTTTGGCGCCGACGCCTGCTTCCTCGCGCCGGTGCTGCCGACGCGCAGCAGCTCAGGACGGCGCCCACTGGGGCTATTCCGTTCAAGCCAAATCGCGCGCGCGGCGCGGCTGCCGACGATCGCCCTTGGCGGCATCAATGCGCGCACGGCGCGATTACTCACGGGACGCGGCTTTGCTGGTGTTGCTGCGGTGGATGCGCTGTCGTTCGCTTAGAAGCGGAAGGCGGACTCAATGCGAACGCCGGCGCGCGTTTCTTCTTCGTCAGGCGCGGGCACAGGCGCGAGCGGGGTTTGCTCTTCGACACTCAGCTCGCCGCCGACCCGCAGGCGCGGCGTGAACTGATAATAGGCCCCGACTGAAGCCTGGTCGCCGCGGCCCCCTTCCGGCGAACGCTCGATCCGCTGCGCTTCGCGCACATCGACGGTGACGCCCCAGCGCTGGTTCAGCGTCCAGGTCGGGGCGGCGAGGCGGTCATTTTCGGTGTCGCCCGTGATGGTCTCGGTCACGCCGCTGGACGTGGTAAACCGCTGGTACCACGGCACCGCCGAGCCTGCCGGGGCCGCTCCAGGGACCGGCGCGACGGGCCCACCCTGGGCATGTGCGACGCCGGCGGTCGCCATAATGGCGGCCCCCGCGATCACCCATGTGGATGGCTTGAACACCTAACTCGACCCCTCAGCATTGGCCCTGACTTGCCAATATAGCCCAAATCGGCCTGCTCCGCAGTGAACTTTAGGACACAGCCTCAGCTATTATTTCAGGGCCGATTGCGCCGATTTGGGGCAAAACTGCGGCAACTGCGTTTGGTTCCGCCCATTCCGGCGCGCGCGCCACAACATCGCCAGCATCGCAGTGGACCCCTGGCCCCGCCGAAAGCCCGTGATATATGGGCGGCGCGCCCGGGGGCGATGCGACTAATTCAGGCGGAGGAACAATCGATGGTGCAGGCTGGGCGCATGTTGGTGAAGGGCGCGCTGTTCATGGTCGCGGCCCTGGCCCTGTCCGCCTGTTCATTGTTCGGCAACGATGACACAGCGCAGGCCGCAGACAACGACCGCGGCGGGCTGTTTGGCGGAGGCGGCGGCGGCGACCAGGAAGCCGGGATCGGAGTAAACTCCTATCTGTGGCGCGCGTCGCTCGACACGCTGAACTTCATGCCGCTGGCTTCGGCCGATCCGTTCGGCGGCGTCATCATCACCGACTGGTATTCCGACGCAGCGGCGCCAACCGAGCGCTTCAAGGCGACTGTGTATATCCTCGACACGCGCCTGCGCGCCGACGCGCTCAATGTTTCGATTTTCCGCCAGCAGCAAGTAAACGGCGCCTGGGCGGACGCCGCGGTGGATCCGGAAACGGAAATTCAGATCGAGAACGCGATCCTGACGCGCGCGCGTCAGCTTCGGCTGAGCACGGTCCGCAACTAGACAGGCGGGGCGTTTGCCGCCACGAAACGCCCCGTGAAAGGGGCGTTGACGAATGTCGTCCAGGTACAATCATCGCGAAGTCGAGCCGAAATGGCGGGCCCGGTGGGCGGACGCCGGCATCGACCGCGCGCTTGCACCTGAGGCGGCGAAGGACAAGCCCAAGGCGTACATTCTGGAGATGTTCCCCTACCCTTCGGGGCGCATCCATGTCGGCCACTCGCGCAACTACACGATGGGCGATGTGATCGCGCGCTTCCGCCGCGCGAACGGCTTCAACGTGCTGCACCCGATGGGCTGGGATGCGTTCGGTCTGCCCGCGGAGAACGCGGCGATCGAAAAGCGCGTGCACCCGAAAAGCTGGACCTACGACAACATCGCCGCGATGCGCGCGCAGCTGAAGCTGCTGGGCTTGGCGATCGACTGGTCGCGCGAAATCGCCACCTGCGATGCGGAATACTACAAGCACCAGCAAGCGATCTTCCTGGCGTTCTGGAAGAAAGGCCTCGTCTATCGCAAGAAGCAGAAGGTGAATTGGGACCCGGTCGACAATACCGTGCTCGCGAATGAGCAGGTTGTCGACGGCAAAGGCTGGCGCTCGGGCGCGCCGGTGGAGACGCGCGAACTCGAGCAATGGATGTTCCGCGTCACCGCCTACGCGGACGATCTGCTGAACGCGATCGGCAAGCTGGAAAAGTGGCCCGACAAAGTGCGCCTGATGCAGGCGAACTGGATCGGGAAGAGCCAGGGCGCTCGGCTTCACTTCGATGTTGTCGGTGAGGACCGGAAAATCGAGGTTTTCACCACGCGGCCGGACACGCTGTTCGGCGCCAGCTTCGTCGCGCTGGCGCCGGATCATCCGCTGACCAAGGAAATCGCTGCGCAGAAACCGGAAGTGGCGAAATTCATCGAACAGTGCGCCCATCTCGGCACGTCCGAAGCCGACATCGAAAAGGCGGAGAAATTCGGCGTCGATCTCGGCGTGCGCGTGAAACACCCGTTCGATCCGAATTGGGAATTGCCGGTTTGGGGCGCGAATTTCGTGCTGTCGCAGTACGGCACCGGCGCCCTCTATGGCTGCCCGGGACATGACGAACGCGATCATGCATTCGCGAGCAAGTACAAGCTGCCGATCCTGCCTGTGGTCTTGCCGCCTGGCGCGGATGCAGAGACGTTTAATGTTCAGGCCGAGCCGTTCGTCGGCGATGGCGTTGCGTTCAATTCGAAATTCCTGGACGGCCTCCCCTCTCGTGAGGCGATCGCGCGGGCGATCAAAGAGCTGGAGAAGCTCGGCGCCGGCGAAGCGACGACGCAGTGGCGGCTGCGCGATTGGGGCGTTTCACGCCAGCGCTATTGGGGCTGCCCGATTCCGGCAATCCATTGCGCTAAGTGCGGCGTAGTGCCGGTGCGCGAGCAGGATTTGCCGATCGCGCTGCCGGAGGATGTGACATTCGACAAGCCGGGCAATCCGCTGGCGCATCATCCGACGTGGAAGCACGCGACGTGCCCGACGTGCGGCGGCAAGGCGGAGCGTGAAACGGATACGCTCGATACATTCGTGGATTCGAGCTGGTATTTCCTGCGTTTTGCCGATCCGAAGAACGATGGCGCGCCGTTCGACAAGAAGCTGGCTGCGTATTGGATGCCCGTGGATCAGTATGTCGGCGGCGTCGAGCACGCCGTGCTGCACTTGCTGTACGCGCGCTTCTTCACGCGCGGCCTGCGCGATTGCGGTTTGCTGGACGGGCCCGCTAACGGCGAGCCCTTCGCAAGCCTCTTCACCCAGGGCATGGTCGTGCATGAGACTTATCAGTCAGCGTCTGGCCAGTGGCTGTTGCCGGAAGAGACTGAGGTGAAGGATGGCGCGCGGATTGAGCTTGCCACGGGCAAGCCGGTTGACACGGGCGCGATCGAGAAGATGTCGAAGTCAAAGAAGAACGTCGTCGACCTCGACGCGTTCGTGACGGATTTCGGCGCCGATGTTGCGCGGTGGTTCGTACTTTCCGACTCGCCGCCCGAGCGCGACGTGGAGTGGACGGCCGCGGGCGTGAAAGGCGCCTGGGGCTTTGTGCAGCGCGTGTGGTCCCTTGTCGACACGCACGGGCGCGCGGCGCCGAAGCCGGGAGATGCAGCGCCGGCAAGCACGAATGAGGGCGACGCGCTGGCGCTGAGGCAGCTGGCGCATCGCGCGATCCAGCATGTCACCGACGACATCGAACACTTCCGCTTCAATGTCGCGGTGGCGAAGAGCTACGAACTGGTGAACGCGATCGCGCGGCTGAAGGGGCAGGACGAGGGCGCGCTGTTCGCCCGCGGCGAAGCGCTGCGCATCCTCACGCAGCTGATCTCCCCTTTCATGCCGCACCTCGCGGAAGAATGCTGGGAGAGGTTGGGCTTCGAGCCATTCGTCGCGACTGCGCCGTGGCCGGTTGCGGATGCGAAACTGGCGGCGCGGACGACGGTTACGCTGCCGATCCAGGTGAACGGTAAGAAACGCGCCGAGATCGAGGCCGCCAAAGGCGCGGCCGAGGCAGATGTGCGCGACTTGGCCCTGGCGCACCCCGCCGTGGCGCAATTCCTTGCGGGGCAAACTGTCCGCAAGGTGATTGTGGTGCCGGACAGGATCGTGAATATCGTGGCAAACTGAGGGGTGGGGAGAATCCCAATGCGTGCGCTGATCGCCAGTCTGACCCTGTTGCTGGCCGCTTGCGGCTTTCAGCCGATGTATGCGCCGGCCGGCGGCGGCCAGGCGATCGGGCCGGTCCAGGTCAGCCAGATCGACGGCAAGGCCGGGCATGTGCTGAAGCGCGAACTGGACCGGATTCTGGCGGTGGAGAATGGCGGCGCGCCGCCCATGACGCTCGAGATCACGCTGCAGGAACACGTGACGCAGCTCGCCATCCGGGTTGATGAATCGGCGACGCGCGCGGAGCTTCGGCTGATTGCGAACTACGTGCTGACGCCGCCGGCCAACCAAGGCCAGGTAATGCGCGGCTCGGTCTTCACAGTGGTGAACTACGACATCCCGACGGCCGCGTTCGGCGAGATCGCGGCGCAGGACGACGCACGCGAGCGCGCGGCCGAAACAATGGCGCAGCGCTTCCGCGCCGAGCTGGCGCTGCGCGTGGCGCAGGCGCGCGAGGCGGGCACGCTCCGGTGAAGATCGCCGGCGCCGCGGTACGGCGCTTTCTCGACAAGCCGGAAAAGGGCGTGCGCGCCGTGCTGCTGTACGGGCCGAACCAGAGCTTTTCGCACGAGGCCGCACAGAAGTTGGCGGCCTGGGCGTTGGGGAAATCCGATGATCCCTACGCGATCACCAAGCTCAGCGACGACGAGATCAAGAAAGACGGCGCGAAGCTGGCGGATGCGCTGGCGGCGCAATCGCTGCTGGGCGGACCGACGATTGTGTGGGCGCGCGTCGACGGCAAGGGCGCGGATGCGGCGATTGTCGATGCGCTGGCGGGGATCGAACGCGGAGACGCCGGCGGCTACTTGATCGTTGAAGCGGGCGAACTCAGCGGCACATCGGAGCTGGTGAAGAAATTCACGGCGGCGGGCAGCGCGGCGTCGATTGCGTTCTACGAAGAGACGGATGCGGAACGCGCGCAATATGCGAAAGCGCTCGCGAAAGAACTGGGCCTCGCGTTCGAGCGCGATGCGGAAGAGGCGTTCCTGGCCGCCCTCCCCTCCGATCGCGGGCTGGCGAAGCAGGAAATCGAAAAGCTCGCGCTCTATGCCAACGGCTTGGGACGGGCGCTAAACGTTGACGACATCGAAAGCCTGCTCTCCGGCGAAGCCGAGAGCGCGCTCGATGCGGCGAGCCTTGCGGCTGCCGAGGGGCGCGCAGCGCAGGCGGTGGAGGCGCTCGCGCGGATCGATAATGTCTCCGGTGTATCGGCGCTGCGCGCGCTGTTGCGGCGGCTGCATCAACTGCGGGATCTACGCGGCATGATCGACGGCGGCATGGGCGCTGCGGACGCGGTGGCCAAACTGCGCCCGCCTGTGTTCTGGAAAGAGCGCGACGCGGTGATTGCGCAAGCCCGGGTGTGGACGGCGAGGAAGCTGACCGCGGCATATGAGATACTGTGGGCCGCCGAACTGCGCTGCAAGACGGCGGGCGCGCCTCAAGACTTGATCGCAGCGGACGCGTATCGCAGCATCGCCAAGCTGGTGGGGAGCGAGCGATGAAAAGGTCCGTATCCGTTCTCGCGCTCGCGTGCGCCCTTGCGGGCGTTGCGCACGCCGAGCCCGGCGGCGTCTCCGGGGTCAGCGGTCCCACGGTGCGCGTCGGCGAAACCAAGATCGAAGCGCGCACGGCCGCTTATGACGGCGGCGATCTTGACGGCGACTGGGCGCATCGAGCGCAGATAGGACACTCTTTCACCGATTGGTATCAGGCGACGTTGATCGCGCGCGCTTCGCAGCCGGATGGCGACGACACGGAAATGCGCTCGATCGGATTGGAGAACCGGATTGATTTTACCGGCACGCGTGACTGGCCGATCCATTTCGGCGCGCAGGCGGAATACAAGTGGGGTCTGAACGGCGCCGATGACGCCGTCGAGTTGAAGCTACTGGCCGAACATGTGTCGGGACCGTTCAGCGCGCGGCTCAATTTGATCACTGAGCGGGCGATGAGCGACGGGGCCGACTGGGAGAACGAATACGCAGCGCGCTTCATGTGGCGCGCCAGCGATACGATCGCAGTTGGCCTCGAGGCGTTTGGCGAAATCGACGCCGATGCGCATGCGGCGGGCCCGCGCGCAACGCTCAGCATGGGCGAAGCGACGCTTGCGCTCGGCTATCTCGTCGGCATGGACGAAGCCGCCGCCGACAGCCAATTCCGCCTCGGCGTCGAGTGGTCACCGTAGGCGACCTCGTTTGGGTTGATATGAGGCGCCCGCGCCGCTAGCAGCGGCGGCAGGGAGACCATTCATGGCGGCGAGGAAGAGCGGCGGCATCGCGTTTCACTGGCTGATGCTGATCGGCTTCATCGTCGGTCTCGGCGCCGGGCTTTATGTGAACCTCTATGTCGGCGCGGACACGCCTTGGGTGGAGTGGGTGACGGACAATGTCACCGGCACGATCGGCCAACTCTTCCTCGGCCTGCTGTTCATGCTGGTGTTGCCCCTGCTCTTCTCGGCGATCGTGGTGGGCGTCGCGGAGATGGGCGATCTCAGCAGCCTGGGGCGCGTCGGATGGAAGACGCTGGCGATGACCGTGGTGATCTCCACTATCGCCGTGGTGCTTGGGCTTGGGCTGGTGAACTATTTCCAGCCGGGCGCCGGCGTGGACGCTGGCCTCGCGCAGCAGCTGCTGGCGCAATACGCCGACAGCGCGCGCGGCATCGTCGAGAACGCGCCCGACCGCGTCGATCTTGCGCAGTTTTTCTTGGATCTGGTGCCGCGCAACGTCTTCAACGCGGCGGCGGAGAACCAGGTGCTGCCCTTCATGGTGTTCGCCGTGTTCCTCGGGGTGGGCCTAGTGCTGGTGCGCAGCGCCGCGACCGATCAGCTGCAGCTCGCCATTGCCGGCCTTTTCGAAGTGATGATGAAGCTGTTGACGGTCGTCATCAGCGTCGCGCCGATCGCCATCGCCTGCCTCATGTTCAATCTGGCGGCGCTGTTTGGCTGGGATTTGCTGACGCGGCTGGCCGCGTTTGTCGGCGTAGCGGTCGCGGCGATGGCGATCCACATGTTCGTCGTCTACCCGATTTTCGTCTGGATCCTCGGCGGCAAGAACCCGCTGGCGTTCTTCGCGCAGGTGCGGGACCCGATGGTCGTGGCGTTCTCCACCGCTTCGTCGAACGCCACCCTGCCCGTCTCCCTGCGGGCGGCGGAGACCGAGCTGAAGCTGCCGAAAAAGATTTCTCGCTTCGTGCTGACGGTCGGGGCGACAGCCAACCAGAACGGCACGGCCCTGTTCGAAGGCGTCACCGTGCTTTTCCTTGCGCAGTTCTTTGGCGTAAACCTTTCGATCGATCAGCAGGTCATCGTGATGCTGGTTTGCATCCTCGGCGGCATCGGCACCGCCGGCGTGCCGGCGGGCTCGCTGCCGGTCATCGCGATGATCCTCGTAATGGTTGGCGTGCCGCCGGAGGGCATCGGCATC
>DASPMA010000230.1:0-4385 GCA_035627335.1 Binatia bacterium | reverse complement strand
CAGGCGGCCGGAGCTGGCGCAGGTGCATAGCGTCCTGGTCGAGGCCCATGCCGATGAGAAGTTTGTCTCGGTGGTGTCTCTGACAGAGGCCGCCGCGACCAAGACGCTGGATCCCGAAGGGTTGAACGATACGAACCGGATGAAGCTATTCGTGTTCGGTCACGCGGAAGAAGCGCGGCTGGTGGCGATATTGGACAATCTCGGAAAGGGCGCGTCGGGCGCGGCGGTGCAGAATTTGAACATTGCGCTAGGGTTGGAAGAGAGCGCTGGGCTGATGTGATCCTGGGACCGCGGGCCTCCGGCCCGCTCTTTGCTTCCCTTGACCACAACCCGAAGGATGCACAAAGAGCGGGCCGGAGGCCCGCGGTCCCAGGAAGCCCTATTCGCCCCGATAGGGCCGGATACTCTCGTCCAGGTGCTGATTGTTCGCTTCGCGGACCTTCGCGGCCGCATCGTCATAGAGGAACGGCAGGAAGGCGTAGCGCTTGCCGCGGGTGACGGGCGTGGCTTCGTGCAGGAGCGAGCAGGCGAACACGACGGCGCCGCCGGTGGGCGCGCGATAGGTGCGTGAGCCGAATTCAGGAAAGCGCAGATCGCCGCCTTCGTATTCGCCGGCGTTCAGGTTGATGGTGACGGCGAAGCGGCGGTGCGCGGTGCCGGCGGTAGTGTTGTCGCGGTGCGGTTTGAAGAAGCCGCCGCTTTCAGCGTCGTAACAGGCGACAAGATAGCGCTCCATGCGCGTGGGGCGCCACATGAAGGCCTTCTCGATTTCGGGCGCGAGGCGCCAATAGATGCGGTGCATAGCCGCTTCGCGGAGCTTGGCGTCTTCGATGAGCACGTCGGCTCGGCGTTTGAACGTATCGTCGAGCTTCACGAAGGTTTTGCCCGCCGCGCTTTCTTGCGTAACGCCGGACGGCTCGCCGCCTTGCGCGTTGTAGTAGTCCATCAGCACCTTGCAGAACTCGGGTTCAAAGATGCGCGGCGCGAGGAGGACGGGCGCATGGAGCGGCGCGCCCGCGTGTTGATCCGGCGCCGGCGTCTGCGCAAGCGCGTTGAGAGCCTTCTCGCTTTCCGCGAGCGGCCAGAACGCGAGCGCGCGTAGGGACGGATCGACGAGAATCCAGCGGCCTGGGCCGCCCTTTTCCATGAGACCACTCGCTTGCAGGGCGTCGCGATCAGTGAAGATGAGTTTGGTCTCGCCGATCTGAGCGAGCGTTGCGTTGCCTTCAACGCTGAAAATCGCCCCGAGGCGCTGGCTTTCGTCGAAGTTGCGCTGTGCGAAGGCGTCGAGCGCGGCTTTGGCCTCGGCATGCTCCAGATCGGCGATGGCGCAGAACAGCACCCAGCGGCCGCCAAGCGAACCTAGCGCAAAGCGCGGATTGCGGTTCGCGTTGGCGTGCAGCAGGGGCAGCGCCTCGCCATAGCGGAGGAAACGCAGCGGCGCGCTCAGCTGCGCACCTTTACGTATTCGCCGGGCGCGTCGGCGAGTGGCTTAAGCTTGCCGTCGCCCGGCGTGCGGGCGGGGACGTCGGGGCCGGAGCGCTCGGAGAGCCAGGCGTCCCAATAGGGCCACCAGGAGCCTTTGGTTTCGGCGGCGCGCTTGAACCAGGTTTCGACGCCGTCTTCGAGATGCTTGGCGGACCAGAATTGGTACTTGTTCGCGTCGGGGTGATTGATGACGCCGGCGATGTGGCCGGAGCCGGCGACGATAAACTCGACCGGGCCGCCGAAGGCTTGCGCGCTTTTGTGCACGCTGGCGCAGGGGGCGATGTGATCTTCGCGCGAGCTTTGCATGAAGATCGGGATTTTGACGTCCTTGAGCGAAAGATGTTTGCCGAGCAGTGTGAGCATGCCCTTCGTCAGCGCGTTCTCTTTGTAGAAATTGCGCAGATAGAAGAGGTGCAGCGCCTTCGGCATGCGCGTTTGGTCGGCGTTCCAGTAGAGCAAATCGAACGGCGGGGGCTCCTTGCCGAGATAATAATTGTCGACGACGTAGTTCCAGACGAGGTCGTTGGCGCGGAGCGAATTGAAGGTGGCGGCCATGGTGTTGGCGTCCAGGACGCCGCCGGCGGCTTCCATCTTGTCTTCGAGATATTTGAGCCCTGCTTCGTCGGTGAAGACTTTGAGGTCGCCGGCGAAAGCGAAGTCGGCTTGGCTGGCGAAGAACGTGGCGCTCTGGATGCGGTCGTCGCCGCTGGCGGCCATGTGCGCCAGTGTTGCGGCCAGCAGCGTGCCGCCGATGCAATAGCCGACGGCGTTGATGCGATCGACGCCCGCAGCATCCTCGACCGCTTGCACGGCGGCGTAGACGCCGTCGCGCATGTAATCCTCGAACGTCGCGTTCGCGAGGTCTTCATCAGGATTGACCCACGAGACGAGGAAGACGGTATGGCCGCGGCTCGTGAGCCAGCGGATCATTGAATTCTTCGGCTGCAGATCGAGGATGTAGAATTTGTTGATCCACGGCGGAAAGATCAGCAGCGGGACTTCGTGCACAGTTTCGGTCGATGGATCGTACTGAAGCAGCTCGAACAGGCGATTGCGGAAGACGACCTTGCCCGGCGAAGTGGCGACGTTTTCGCCGACCTTGAAGGCGTCGAGATCGGTTTGCGAAATTGCGAGATGCCCGCGGCCGCGCTTTAGATCGTCAGCGAGTTGGTCAACGCCGCGCTTCAGGCTTTCACCATGTGAGGACAGCAGGGCGCGCAGCGCTGTCGGATTGGTCATCAGGAAGTTGGAAGGCGAGGCGGCGTCAACCGCTTGCTTGATGAAGAAGGCCGCCTTGCGCTTGTCTTCCTCGTCGACGCCTTCGGCCTTCTGCACAAGTTCGGTGATGAAATCGGCCGTCGCGAGATAGGTCTCGCGCAGCATCGAGAAGGCGGGGTTTGTGCGCCACTCCGGATCGCGGAAGCGCTTGTCGCGCGGCGCGTCCGCTTCGTTCGGCGCCTGGCCGGTGAACATTTGCGCCGAGTGGCGTTGCCAGATTTCACCGTAGCGCTGCCAGAGCTGCGCGTGCGCATCGCGCAATGTCTCCGGCTGCATGGCGAGATGCGACCACACTTCGTTGAGCGCGGTTTGCACGCCGAGCGGATCGGGCTTCCAGGCGGTGGGGTCTTTCGATTGCTCGAGGAAAGCGGTGGAGAAGACCTGGTTGGCGCGCGTCATCGCCGAAGCCAGATTGGCGGAGAGCTGCGCCAGGCTGTCGGCGGTCTGCGCCATGATGACTTCGTTGAGGCCGCCAGGAGTTGGCGCGGGCGCGGAGGCTTGCGGCGCTGCCTGTGGCGCAGGCGCGGGGGCCTTCTTCGCGGCGCGCTTGCGGGGCGCCCCGTTGCCGTCCGCGGCAGCGCGGCGGCGGGGGCGTTTCGGCTTGGCCGGCGCGGCAGGTTGAGCGGCGGGTGGGTTTTCCCCGTCCGACATGGGCGTCTCCTCGTGCCTCAAGTGTACCGCCTCGCGTGGTGGCGCAAAGCCAGGGCTTGATATAGACCGGCTACGAGACGGTTTCCGGGAGCGATTCATGCGTGCGGCGGCGGTACTGGCGGGCCTTTTGGCGCTCAGCGGCTGCATCTCCTCGTCGGGGGCCGCCTCAAGCTGGATCGATGAACGCGCGGCCGAGGCCGAGGGCGGCTACCCGAGCCTGAGGGACGTGCCGCGCGGGACTACGGCCAACATCGACCCGGCGTACTGGGCGCGTGTCGAGGCCGACCTCATGCAGGCGAAAGCTGAGTTGGAGAGCAATCCGCGCAACGAACCGGCGCCCCCGCAAGGAACGGATGAGTTCGTGAACCAAGCGCGCGAAGAGCTGGAAGAGTCCCGCGACGCGCACCCGGAATGATCGCGGCGGCGCGATGAGTACGTCCGATTTCCACAAAATTCGCCGGCTGCCGCCTTATTTGTTCGAGGAGGTCAACCGGCTGAAGGCGCGCCTGCGCGGGGAGGGCGTCGATATTGTCGATTTCGGCATGGGCAATCCGGATTTGCCCGTGCCTGAGCACATCGTGGAGAAGCTCTGCGAAACGGCGCGCAAGCCGCGGACCAACCGCTATTCGGCGTCGCGCGGGATACCTGGGCTGCGCAAAGCGATGGCTGGGTATTACGAGCGGCGCTTCGGCGTGAAGCTAAATCCGGAGACGCAGATCGTCTCGACGCTGGGCTCGAAGGAAGGCTTCGCCAATCTGGCGCAGGCGATCACTGCGCCGGGTGATGTGATCATCTCGCCCAATCCGTCGTACCCGATCCACGCGTTCGGTTTCATCATGGCGGGCGGTGTGATCCGCTCGGTCGAAGCGCATTCGCCGGAGCAATATTTGCGCGGCATCGAGCGCGCGGTGCGCCATTCGGTGCCGCCGCCGATCGCGATGGTGACGTGCTATCCGGCGAACCCGACA
>DASPMA010000229.1:0-7135 GCA_035627335.1 Binatia bacterium | reverse complement strand
TGGCGCTTTCGTCGGCTCGTGTGCACGTCGCAGCGGGCGGAAAGTTTCAGCAAATCATCTTGAGCGAAGGTGCGCGCCTTGCGCGCATCGAAACGCATGTATCTGTCGAAGGCGAAGGCGCCGAGGTTGAACTGAACGGCGTTTACTTGGCTGGTCCGGGCCGCCACGCCGATCTCACCTCAATCGTCGAGCACAAAGTCGGTGGCGGGACGACGCGCCAGCTGATCAAGGGCGTCGCGCGCAAAGGCGGCCGTGGCGTATTCCAAGGCAAGATCGTGGTCGCGCCGCATGCGCAGAAGACGGATGCGCGCCAGTATCACCACGGCATGCTGCTGGAGGATGGCGCGGAGATTTACGCCAAGCCCGAGTTGATGATCCACGCCGACGACGTGCAGTGTGCGCATGGCAACACGGCAGGCGGCTTGGACGAGCGTGCTCTGTTCTACATGCGCTCGCGCGGCGTGCAGGAGGCGGAAGCGCGGGCGCTGCTGATTGAGGCGTTTCTGGTTGAGGCGATTCCCGAAGGGCTCGACGCGGCGATCCGCGATGAACTTACCGGCTGCATCGCCGCGTGGCTGCGGGAGAGGCGGACATGAATGCGCCGCTCGTCAAGCGCCCGTTCGATGTCGAAGCCTTGCGCGCGCAGTTTCCAATCCTGTCACGCCAAGTGCACGGCCAACCGCTCGTCTATCTCGATAACGCCGCTAGCGCGCAGAAGCCCGAGGTAGTGATCGTAGCAATGGCCGCCGCCATGCGCGGCGCTTACGCCAATGTTCACCGTGGCCTGCACGCGCTGGCGAACGAGACGACGGAAGCGTTCGAAGCTTCTCGTGCTACGGTTGCGCGCTTTATCAATGCTGGCTCGCCACAGAACATCGTCTTCACCAAGAGCGGCACGCAGGCGATCAACATCGTGGCCGCCGGCCTCGACATCCAACCGGGTGACGAGATCGTGCTCTCGGTGATGGAGCATCACTCGAACATCGTTCCTTGGCACTTCCTGCGCGAACGCAAGGGCGCGGTGCTGAAGTGGCTCGATATCGACTATGACGGCCGCCTCGATCCCGCCGCGCTCGATGCGCTGATTGGCCCGCGCACAAAAATCGTGGCGCTCACGCACATGTCGAACGTGCTCGGCGTCGGCGCGCCGCAAGAAGCCATCGCCGTCGCGCATGCCAAGGGCGTTCCGGTGCTGCTCGACGGCTGCCAGCGCGTCGTGCATGCGAGCGTCGACGTACAATCGCTCGATGTCGACTACTATGCCTTCACCGGCCACAAGCTCTACGGCCCCACGGGCATCGGCGTACTCTACGGCAAGCCAGACCGCCTCGCGGCGCTTGCACCGTTCGAAGGCGGCGGCGAGATGATCGACATCGTCGAGCAGGGCCGCGTCACCTACAACGAGCCGCCGCATCGCTTCGAAGCCGGCACGCCGCCCATCCTAGAAGCCATCGCGCTCAAAGCTGCGATCGATTGGCTGACGAGCCAAGACCGCGCCGCCATCGAAGCGCACGAGGCGGCGCTCCGCGAGCGCGCCATGGATGCGCTGCGCGGTCTCAACTGGGTGAAGCTGCACGGCCAGGCGCCAGACAAAGGCGCCATCGTCGCCTTCTCTGTCGAAGGCGCGCACCCGCATGATGTGGCGCAAATCCTTGACCGCCAGGGCGTCGCTGTGCGCGCGGGTCACCATTGCGCACAGCCGCTGATGCAGCGCCTGGGCGTTACCGCCACCGCGCGCGCGAGTTTTGCGTGCTATAACCGGCCTGAAGAGGTCGATGTGTTCATCGAGGCCTTGCACAAGGCCCGCAAGCTTCTGAGTTAGGGATCAATGGACGGCGCTGTTTCCCCTCCGCAATCCGCTCTGCCCAAGGCCGAGCTTGACCGCATCACCGACGACCTGGTGACGCAGTTCAAGACCGTGTTCGATCCGGAAATCCCGGTTGATATCTATGAACTCGGCCTCATCTACAAAGTCGACATCAACGACGACCGTCACGTCGATATCGAGATGACGCTGACGGCGCCGGGATGCCCGGTGGCGGGTGAAATGCCCGGCTGGGTGGAAGCGGCGGCGCGGCGCGTGGAGGGCGTGAAGTCGGCGAATGTGAATCTTGTGTTCGATCCGCCCTGGACGCCGGCGCGGATGAGCGATGAAGCCAAGCTCGAACTGAATATGTTGTGACGATGACAAGAAGGCCCAGACCGAAAATTGTGAGCCTGACCGACGCGGCGGCAGCGCGCGTGCAAGACATCATGGCCAAGGGCGGCAAGCCTTATCTGCGCGTCGGCGTGAACAATGGCGGCTGCGCCGGCATGGAATACACGATGGACTACGCCGGGGCGCCGGATGCGTTCGACGAACTCGTCGAGGACAAAGGCGTGCAGATCCTGGTGAAGGCGGACGCGGTGCTCTTCTTGCTCGGCTCTGAGATCGACTACGAGACGGGGCGTCTGTCCTCGAAGTTCGTGTTCCGCAACCCGAACCAGACTGACGCTTGCGGCTGCGGCGAGAGCGTCACCATCGAACCGGCCAAGCTGGAAAGCTGAGCGCGTGGCCGAGAACAGCTTCCACGATTACGTGAAGGAGCTGTTCGCCGGCATGGGACGCGTGGAGATCAGGCGCATGTTCGGCGGCGCGGGCGGTTATTGCGACGGACTAATGTTCCTGCTCCTCGCCGACGATACGATCCACATCAAGGCAGACGATGCGCTGAAGGCTGAGCTGAAGGAGGAGGGCTCAGGTCCGTTCGTCTGGGCGCCGCAAAGCGGACCGCGCAAAGGCGAGAAAGTCGATCTTGGATACTGGCGATTGCCAGATGCGGCGCTAGATGATCCCGACGTGGCCGCGGAATGGGGACGCAAGGCGCTGGCGATCGCCAAAGCGAAGGCGAGCGCGAAAGCGCCGAAAGCGAAGAAGGCGGTCAAGACAGCTGCGGCGAAGAAAACTGCCGCGAAAAAGCGTTAACTCAAAAATCCGGCATGCCGTCTTTATCGAGGTCGCGCGCCTCTTCGGCCCAATTCTCGTTCGGGTCGCGCGGCGAAAAGCCGAGCCATGCTGCGAGCGGCGTTTCGCGCCAATCGGTCCAGCCGCCGATGCCGATCAGAATGATGCTGGACGGGATCAGCCACGCCGCGAGGCCGACAAGCGCCTGAAAGCCCTGCGCCTTCTGGATGTCGGCCCATGTGCCGCCTTCCAACCAGATCCGGACAATCTCCGCGAGGCCCGTGAGCGCTTCCATAGGGCCAGAATAGCAAAACGCGGTTAAGCGCCTTTGAAGTTCGCTGGACGTTTCTGGAAGAAGGCCTGTACGCCTTCGCGGAAGTCTTCGGTGCGGCCGGCCGTGCGCTGCGCTTGCCGCTCGGCCTGAATCTGTTCACCCCAGCTGTTGTCCAGGGAAGTCCAGGCTAGGCGCCGGATCATACCGAGCGTCTTGGTCGGTCCGCTCGCCAGCTCCGACGCGAGGGCTTTCGCAGTCGTCATAAGCTCGGCATCCGGCACGCAGCGATTGATGAGGCCCCACTCGAGCGCGGTCCTCGCCGGCAAGCGCTCGCCCAGCAGCATCATCTCCATAGCGCGCACGCGGCCGACCATGCGCGGCAAATGATAGGTGGCGCTCCCGTCAGGCACGAGGCCGATGCGGCGGAAGGCTTGCAAGAAATACGCGCTTTCTCCGGCGACGATGAGATCAGCCAGGAGCGCGAATGAGCATCCGATCCCGGCGGCGGCGCCGTTGACGGCGCTCACGTACGGGATCGGCAAATCGCGCAGCATGCTGACGAACGGGTTGAATGTCGCCTCTAGCCGGCCGCCAAGGTCTGGCTGGCCGTCCGCATCCATCGGCGGCGCGCCGCTGGCAAGGTTGGCGCCTGACGAGAACGCGCGTCCTTCGCCGGTGAGCACGACGCAGCGCGCATCGCTGACTGCGCGGTTGAACGCTTCCACCAGCTCTTCCGTCATGTCCACGGCGATGGCGTTAAGCGTCGCAGGATCGGACATGGTCACGATCGCAATGGCGCCGTCCTGCTCGTACTTGACCTTGGTCATGCGTCATCTCCGCGTCAGGCGGGGACCTTAGCAGAGATGATAAAGCCCGCGATATGGCTGCCGGAGCGTCAGCTACGCCACGTAAAGCACCGGCGTGGCGTCGGTGGTGACTTGATTGCGGCCGTTGCGCTTGGAGGCATAGAGGCACGCGTCCGCGCGCTCCACGAATCCTTGAGACGTATCGCCCGGCTGCAGCCGCGCGATGCCGATGGAAACCGTGACCTGGCCAAGATCCTCGTTGGTTGAGCGGCGGCGCAGACGTTTGGTCTGGATGGCCGCGCGCAGGGCTTCCGCAAGTTGGGCGGCCGCGCGCGGCGTGACACGCGGCAGCAGCATCGCGAACTCTTCGCCGCCATGGCGCGCAACAAGGAAGTCCGGGCGCGCATGCGCCTGCATGGCGCTGGCGAGGAAGCGCAAAATCTGGTCGCCCGTATGATGCCCCCAAGTGTCGTTGAAGCGCTTAAAGTGGTCTATGTCGCACAGCAGCAGGCAAAGCTCGCTGCGCTGCGCTCGCGCCTCTTCGAGCCGCATTCGCAAAGTTTCGTCGAACATGCGCCGGTTGGCGAGCCCAGTGAGGCTGTCAGTCAGCGAGTCCAGCCGAACCGACTCCAAGCTCGAGCGCAATGTCTCGATCTCGCGCGTCGAGCGCTGCAGCTGCTGGTTCAGGATCTGATTGTGGTTCGCCATATCGAGCGTAGCAGCAGCCAAGCTTGAAACGATGTGGCGGATTTGGTCTTCGGCGACGCCGCGGTTGAGATCAGTGGCGGCGGTTTCGAGCGTGCGGCCGTAATCGCCACTCTTCGCTTCCGCGTCCTTCAGAAAGGCGAGCACTTGGCCAAGATCGCGCGCGATCTGCTCGCCGGCGAGCACGATCTGCGCGGAGGCGCCGAGGCCCGTGAAGAAACGCTCGTGCAGTTTGTCGTTGAAATCGGGCGTGAAACCCTCGCCGGCTCCGATACGTGCATCGATCGCTTCACGCAGGGCCGCATTGCGTCCTAAGCGATAGCCCAGCCAGACTTCGTAGTTGGCGCTGGTTGGCGGCACGCCGTGCAGACGCATCAGGTCGAGCGTTTCTTGGCCAACGGCTGCGCCGCCTGGTCCCTGCATCAGAACGTCTTGGTCCGCCACGCGTGCTCGATCCCGGAATCTGCCTCTGCGGACGCTACGAGCGAGGGTATGGACGACTGGTAAATGTGCGTTCGCAAATGCCGCCAAAAATAGTAATTGCCCTTACGCTGGCGTAAGGGCCTAAAGTTTACACAAAGTAGGAGCGGGCCGATGAACAGACCTGTCGATCCTTCCGTCGAAGAAACGAAGGCGCGCATGCGCGCGGTGCTCGACTTCCAGAAGGCCGCGCAAACGCGAAAGGGCCCCCCGAACGCTGCGCTGCGCAAGGACCGGCTGACGCGCTGCATCGATATGCTCCTCACGCACAAGGATGATTTCGTCGACGCAATCATCTCGGATTTCGGCGCGCGCTCACGCGACATGACGCTGCTCACCGACGTGGCTGCCGCGATCGGCCCGCTGAAGCAAGCGCGTGCATCGCTCGACAAATGGATGCGATCTCGGTCGCGCAAAGTAACTCCTGCGGCGCTGGGCCTGCTCGGCTCCAAGGCGGAGGTGCGTTTCCAGCCCAAGGGCGTGGTGGGCGTGATGACGCCGTGGAATTTTCCGGTTCAGTTGGCGATCGACGCCATCGCCGGTGCGTTCGCAGCGGGCAACCGCGTCATGCTGAAGCCGTCGGAATTCACGCCCGCAACATCGGCGTTGCTGGCGCAAACGTTTGACCTCTACTTCGACGAAGACGAGATCGCCGTGTTCGTCGGCGGCCCCGATGTCGGCGCCGCGTTCGCGGGCCTGCCGTTCGACCATCTCATCTTCACCGGCGCCACTTCGATCGGCCGTCACGTCATGCGCGCGGCCGCTGAAAATCTCACGCCGGTTACGCTCGAACTCGGCGGCAAGTCGCCAGTGGTCATCGGCCGCAGCGCCGACATGGCCAAAACGGCGGCGCGGATCATGGCGGGCAAGACCATGAACGCCGGCCAAGTGTGTCTGGCGCCCGACTACGTGTTGGCGCCGAAAGAAACACTCACCGATTTCGTCAGCGCCGCGCAATCCGCGACCGCGCACATGTTCCCGACCATCAAGGACAATGGCGACTACACGGCGATGATCAATCAGCGCCACTACGATCGCGTGCGCGGCCTCATTGCAGATGCGCGCGCCAAGGGTGCGGAAATTGTCGAAATCAATCCGGCGAACGAAGACTTTAGCCAGCAGGAGCACCGCAAGATTCCGCCGACGCTGATCCTCAACGCCACCGACGATATGAGCGTGATGCAGGAGGAAATCTTCGGCCCGGTCCTGCCGGTGCGCACCTATGACGCGCTCGACGAAACCATTACCGAGATCAACGCCCGGCCGCGCCCGCTCGCGCTCTACTATTTTGGCGAAGATAGCGCCGAGAGCGAAGCGCTGCTCAACCGCACGCACTCCGGCGGCGTCACTATCAACGACGTGATCTTCCACTTCAGCATGGACGATCTGCCGTTCGGCGGCGTCGGCCCTTCAGGCATGGGCGCCTATCACGGCCATCGCGGCTTTATCGAGTTCAGCCACGAGAAGGCGATCTACCGCCAGACCGGCAGCGAACTGCTTGCGATGCTGCGCCCGCCGTACGGCGAGGCGTTCCGCAAGCAAGTGGCCGCACGGCTCAAGCCGTAGGCGTTGTTCCTGCGACGGCGGCCCACTAAAGTCACGATGCGGGCGGGACGCCCGCGGTCTCACGCCTATTTCCGCTTCAAGAACGCCGGCGCGTTGTCGCCGAAACCTTGCACGCCGCCGCGTTCTTCGCGGGGAGGGCGCTGTTCCTTGTCACGGCGCGGCGCGTCCCGGCGCTTGTCGCGCGCCTGAGATTCAGGCCGCTTGTTGCGCGTGTGATGTTCCGCGCGTTTCTCGTCACGCTGTTCTGGGCGCTGTTTCGGTTTCGCCTCTTGGCGCGCGACGGGATCCGTTGAGGCTTCCCCACGCTCCGGATCGCGCTTCACATACTTCTGCTTTTTTTCCGAAAGCCGGCGCGAATGC
>DASPMA010000228.1:0-3158 GCA_035627335.1 Binatia bacterium | reverse complement strand
GCCGGTCTCGATCGAGTGAAACACGCCCACCCAGAAGCGCGCGTTCACTTCGATCAGCTGCGGCGCATCCTTTGCATCGCCCGTCCAGCGGAAATCCAGTTGCGCGACGCCGTCCCAGTTCGTCGCCTTGAGCAGCTGCGCGGTGGTCCGCTTGAACGGCTTATGGTCCACCGTCTCGCGCGCCGCGCCCGCCCCGGCTTCGCGCGGGAAGGTGATCAAGTTGCGGTAGGCCATGATCGCCTTGAGCTTGCCCTGCTCCGCGAGCGCGGCAACGCAATAATCCTCGCCCTCGACGCATTGTTGAACCAGCGGCGGGCTCTTGAAGCCAAGCGCCATGGCTTCTTCGAGCAGTTGATCTTTGCTCTCGACGCAGCACACGCCGCGCCCGCCCGCGCCCGACACAGGCTTCACGATCACCGGATAAGTCAGCGAAGGCGCCAGCGCCTTGAGTTCGTCGAGTGTCTGCGGCCGCCAGCTCTGTGGCGCGGCCAGATCGTGCTCTTCGACGAGGGCCGCGAGATGATGCTTCGGGTTGACCTGGATGATGCTTTCCCAACACGGCGCGGCGATCTTGATGGTCGGCTCGAAGCGGTCGCGGTGTCGCGCGATCAAGCTGATTTCGCGAAACACGGGCATCAACACGTAGGGGCGATCGTCACGCGGCGCATAAGTCAGCACCGCTTTCTCGAGCGCATCCAGATATTCTTCCGGCGCCTTGTCCCATGCCGGCAGAGCAAACGTCTCCTGCACGTGTTTGGAGAAGGACAGCACCGTGCCTTCGACATCATCGCAGCCAATGACTTCGACGTCGCGCAGCGCTAAGGCCCGCGCGATCGCGAGCGCCATCAGGCTGCGCCCGTAGGTGAGGATCACGCGGCCTACGGGTCGGGTCACGGAGCTGTCCGGCATCGCACCTTAGATCGTGCGGGCGTTCGCCAAGTTCCATACGTAGCTTATGTTTCGTTCCTCACCCAGGAACGGCTCCGCCGCGACCGCGTTCGGCTCCCTGAGAACACCATGAAAGCATTGATTGCGCGTATCGCGGGCTATTCCAAAATCGAAGAGGGCGAATTCACCTCGCTCAAGCAGGCGCCGGTGGAGCGCGTGCGTTACGCACGCGGCGCAACCATCGTCACCGCCGGCGATGATCCTCACCACGTGTTCGTGGTTTCGAAGGGTTGGGCGCTGCGATATCGCACGCTCGGCGATGGGCGCCGACAAATCGTCAACGTGATGCTGCCGGGCGATTGCTTCGACCTCCAGGCGCTGATCACGACCAAGGCGGACCATTCGGTAGAAGCGCTTACCAATGTCGAAGTGCTGCGTCTTAAGAGCGAAGACTTCCTGAAGGCGATCAAGACAAACGCTTCGCTCGCCACGGCGTTCTGGTGGGCGGCGGTGCAGGAGGAATCCATACTGCGCGAGCAGATCGTGCGGCTTGGCCGCCGCACTGGCCGCGAACGGCTCGCTCACATCCTGCTCGAACTGCGCCGCCGCTTGCTGCATGCAGGGCAGGAGGTTGGCGATACGTTAACCTTGCCCATGTCGCGGGAAGTATTGGCGGACCTGCTGGGGCTTTCTTCGGTGCACGTGTCGCGCTCTGTCTCGGCTCTCCGCGAGGCGAATCTCATACGTACTTCGAACGGATCGATTCAACTCTTGGATATCGACGGCCTCGCGGAAGTCGCCCAATTCGATCCGTCCTACTTGCACGTCGGGCAACAGCCTACGCCGTAGTCACGCGTCCGGCCGCACAGCGAGAACCGGCAAAGCCCCTTCGTTCACGGTGATTTCCGTCGCGTGCGACAAGCGAACGGGCTCGCCATCGAGCACGCTGAGCGCACGCTTCGAGCGCAAGTGAAGTTCAATGCGCCGCGCGCTGACAAGCGTCAACTGGTTGAGTTCGCGCCAATCACGCAGGCGCACAGCGTCGCCACCGAGCTTCGCTACATCCAGAAATGACTTCAAGCGCAGCGCCGCGGCCTGCAAACGCTCGCCGGTGTGCATTTCCTCTTCCTCCGGCGTCAGCACCCGTTCAAGCGTACCCAGCGCAACGACGAGCGTCTGTGCGTGATGCCACTTCGCGCCGGCTCTGCGCCACTTGATGCCGCCGCGAAGCGAGGGACCCAGCGCGCGCATGCAAGTAAAAGCAGAGGATACAACTTCGCGGAATCGGCGCGGCGGACGCATCGATTCACGGAAGCGCGCCAGCGGCCCCGCGAAACCAAAGGCTGCCGAGAGAAAGAACGGTTCGCCGCCTACAATTCCGGTGTCCAAACCGGTGAGCCGGCATGTTGGCAAGTCCTGGATGGCTTTCGCTAAATCGGCATGACCGAACACAAGCCGCGGCAGCACGTTCATCGTGCCGCCTGGCAACGGTGCGATCGGAACCTGTGTCGTCAGCGCGCGCTTGGCGGCGGCGCGCGCCGTGCCATCGCCGCCGAACACGACGACGGCGTCCGGCTCCTGCGCGAAGGCGTCGTCGAACGCAGCGTCGAGATTCTGCGGCGTAACGCTGACCACGCTCACCTCGGTTTCGCGCAAGGTCTGTTTTACGCGCTCTTCGAGCACCGACATGTCCGTCGACGAAGCCGTCCCTGCCGCCTCGTTCACAACGAGCGCGATCCGCCGCAACGGACAAGGCGCTGGCTCCGTTTTAGAACCAGCGCCTGAATCCCGAGTACCCGCAGCAAGGGTCATGCGAGGACCCCTAGGTCAGCGGCGGCCTGCCTCCGCGCGCCAAACCGATGATCAAGCTGACGGCGAACAGGACCAGGAAAATGAAAAACAGGATTTGGGCGATGCCGGCAGACGCGGAGGCGATGCCGCCGAAGCCAAATACTGCTGCGATAATCGCAACGACAAAGAAGATCAGGGCCCAGCTAAGCACCTTAAACTCTCCATTCTGACAACGACCGTTTGCACGGTCTACTGGTCCAAAAACGCACGTATATTGGCGCCGTTCCCTCGATCACCGTTTGCTGAAGACCATTTGGGCGCCGCAATTGAGTTCGGCGGCGCGCTAGGCAGGCCGGTATTTCTCCTGCGCGTCGCGCGCAGCAATGGGCCACAGCTCCTCGGCCGCGCCTTGCATGATCCAATCGCCCGCATGCGCGATTTCGGCGCCGTCTAACGTCTCGACCATCACCGGATAGGAG
>DASPMA010000227.1:0-3565 GCA_035627335.1 Binatia bacterium | reverse complement strand
CTGGCGATGATGGCTTCGGCGCCCGGCATGCGCGCGAGCACTTCGTATGGGCCGGTGAAATCGAGCTGCGTCAGGCGCGGATAGAGGATGAAGACAATGCGGAAGGGATCAGCCATGTCGCGCTCTCCATTTGACAGCGCCATGGTGGCGGGTTCAGGCTCTGGCGGAAATGTCAAAGAAGCCTCGTTTTCGGCCAAACCCGCGCACCGTGCTGGTGCTGCTGTTTCCGGGCTTTCAGATTCTGGACGCGGCTGGGCCGATCGCGGCGTTTGAGATCGCCAACCGGTTCGCGCTCGATGCGTATCGCTTGCGTGTTGCGGCGAGCAGGCCGGGGCTTGTGCCCTCCTCTTCCGGCGTTGGGATGCCGGCGGAGGCGCTGAGCGGGCGCGGCGTCGATACGCTGATGGTCGTTGGCGGCAACGGCACGGGCGACGCGATGCGGGACGCCAAGCTGATCGGCGCGATCAGGCGTGTGGCGCCGCGCGTGCTGCGCGTGTCCAGCGTGTGTTCTGGCGCGTACCTGTTGGCGCAGGCGGGATTGCTGGAGGGCAAGCGCGCGACGACGCATTGGCGCCGGGCGCCGGACCTGGCGCGGCGCTTCCCCAATGTGCGCGTGGAGCCGAACTGCATCTACATCAAGGACGGCAAGGTGTGGACGTCGGCGGGCGTCAGCGCCGGGATTGACCTGGCGCTCGCGATGATTGCGGACGATCTCGGCCCGGATGTTGCGGCGAACGTGGCGCGGGAGATGGTGGTGTACGCCAAGCGCCCGGGCGGACAGGCGCAGCACTCGGCGCTGTTGGATCTGGATGGCTCGCGCTTCGCCAAGCTGAATGCGTGGATGCGCGAGCATTTGAGCGAAGACCTGTCGGTCGATCGCTTGGCGGCGGAATCGGCGATGAGCCCGCGCAACTTTGCGAGGGCGTACGCAGCGGAAACCGGCGTGACGCCGGCGAAGGCGGTCGAGCGCATGCGAACGGAAGCCGCGCGTGCAGCGCTGGAAGGCGGCGGGTCTATTCAAGACATTGCGCGGCGCACGGGGTTTATCGATCCGGAAAGAATGCGGCGCGCGTTCGTAAGGCTTTACGGCGCCCCGCCTGCCGAGATGCGCCGCACCTTAAGGCGCGCTTGACGGGCGCGCCGGTTCAGCCGACGTACCCTTTATGGGCGAGCAGAAATCGATCTTCGTGACCGGAGCGGGCTCCGGCATTGGCCGCGCCACCGCGCAATTGTTCGCTGAGCGCGGCTGGTTTGTCGGCCTGTTCGACGTGAACCCGGACGGCCTGCAAGAGACGGCCGCTTCATTACCGGAAGGTCAGCGCATTTCGATGGTGTTCGATGTGCGCGATCGCTCGGGCTGGACGCGGGCAGTAGAAGCGTTCGGCCAGGCGACGAACCGGCGCATGCATGTGCTGTTCAACAATGCGGGCGTCGGCAAAGGGGGCTGGATCGAGGAGATGCCGCCGGAAGACATCGATCTGGTGCTCGATGTGAATCTGAAGGGCGTGATCAATGGCGTGAACGCGGCGTTGCCTTTGCTGCGCGAAACGCCGGGCGCGCGGATCGTGAACACGGCCTCGGTGGCGGGCGTGTTCGGCGCGCCGAAGTTGGCGGTGTATTGCGCGACGAAGTTTGGCGTGCGTGGTTTGACGGAAGCGTTGGACGTTGAGTTTTCGCGCTATGGCGTGCGCGTGGTAAGCCTGATGCCGTGGTTCATCGACACGGCTATTCTCGATGGCCAAACGGCCGGCCCTCAGGGCAGCAACCGGCGCATCCGCGATCAGCTTGTCGAAAATAAAACGCCGATCTACCCGGTGCGCATGGCGGCGGAACGCGCCTGGGACGCGGCGCACGGCAACGACATTCACTACATGGTCGGCAAGGAAGCCGAGCGCGCGCGCTTCTTCGCGCGGTTCTTTCCTGACGTGATGCGCAATCAGATCAGGAAAACGATGAGCGAGGATTAAAGGAGCGCACGGCGCTGTTCGTACGGCCTTCGACAAGCTCAGGCTGACGCTGTGTGGTGCGGTTGCAGTTGAAGCGTCACCGCCGGACTTGATCCGGGGTTGTCGAAGCGCGACGTCTTCAGCGCTAAAAGAAAACGCCGGCGAGACGCCGGCGCTTCGAGCAAACTCTAGAGAGAAAACCTACGTCGCGACTTCGCCGGTTTCGGCGTGCGCTTCCGTAGACGGCTCGACCGGCGCCGCCGGGGCGGTGGTGATCGGAGCGTCGGCCGGCGCGGTTTCGCCGGCTGGTGCGTCCAGCGCCACTGCCGCCGCCGCATCATCGGCCTGCGGGATTAGCGCTTCGCCGCGGGCGCGGCGCGCGCCCATGCGCCGCGACAGAGCTTCTTGGTATACGGCGCGCTCGGCGCCACGCGGGAAGCGATAGAATTTGTGCACGCCGATCTGCGTGGTTTCGACCAGGCCCGAGTTCCAAATCGGATTCACGGCCGTGGTGTGATAGTGCGTGGCGTTGTTCGTGACCGGTCGCGTATAGCCCAGCATCACAGCGGTCGCGACGCGTTGGGCGCGCTCCCAGGCGCGGCCGCGCGGACGATGGCCAAGCGACCCGTCGCAGGTGAAGGTAAATTGGCAGCCCGTCGACAGGTGCGAGCCCTGATAGACGACGCCGCAGATCGAGTTCGGATAAGCGCGCGAGCGCACGCGGTTGAGGATCACTTCGGCGACGGCGACCTGGCCCTGTTGCGTCTCACCGCGGGCTTCATAGTAAATCGCTTGCGACAGGCAGTTGTGCTGCCGCGCGTCGATCTGGGTCTCCACCGGAGCAGTTTGCTCGGCCGGCGCACTTGGGCCGCGGAGCACAGCCTGAAGCATGATTGCGCGCGCATCGGCGCTCTCGAAGAGCGGCGCAGTCCCGCGGGCGCGTAAACCATCGTTGGTGCGGAAGGCGGTCAGTTCGACCCGGGCGTTCGGATCTGAGCCAGCCAGGAGCTGTTGTTCGAGTTCCGCTTGAAATGCAGTCGATGTGGCGGCCCATTCGGCGCCATCGCGCTGTTCAGCGGCGCGATGCGAGATCACGGGCATCGCGACGGCGGCCGCCGCGAGGCACATAATCGTCGCTGCGCCCTGGCGCACGGCCAGAGGGTTCCGATCGATCTCAACCATCACTTGGGTCCGAATCTCGCCCGCAAGAATAGCCAGTCGACGCCAGAACAACGACAAATGCATTAAGCCCCGCTTAAAGCTGTTCAGTTTTGGGACAGCTCGCTGCCAAAAGAACCGCAGTACCTTTATTCGTTTCGATTCGCGAATAACCTGACGCGAAGCTTTGGCCGGATACAGGACCTGCGCCGGAGGGGCGATTGACTTTTTGTTCATAGTCTCCAATTCGCCGGCCCCTGGATGAGGTACTGCGGGGGGTGCGGCGCTCCGGCAACAGGCAAAAAGCCCTTCCTGGGCAATGCCGTGCTGGAATCGTGCCGGTTCACCAATGAGGGGAGTTGCGGGGCTGCCATGCGTCGGCCCGGCGAGCATGGGGACTGCCGCTAGGTAAGCGCGAAATTCGGCGTCGGAAACGCCTTCCAGGATCGGCTCGTCGGGGC
>DASPMA010000226.1:0-4563 GCA_035627335.1 Binatia bacterium | reverse complement strand
CCCCAGTAGCTGTAGGGCCAGCCATAGAACGCGCCGTCGCGCACGCTGGTCATATAATCCGGCACCAGATCGTTGCCAATTTCATCGCGCTCGTTGACGACCGTCCACAGCGCGCCCGTCGTCGGCTCCCAGTCCATCCCGTTTGGATTGCGTAAGCCGCTGGCGAAGATGCGGTGCTGTCCGGTGGCGCGATCGATCTCCCAGATCGCGGCGCGACCCTCCTCCACCTCCATGCCGTGCTCGCCGACATTGCTGTTGGAGCCCACGGTCGCGTAAAGGCGCGATCCGTCAGGGCTGGCGATCAAATTCTTGGTCCAGTGGTGATTGCGCGGACCGGCAGGCAGTTCGACGACGCGCGCCGGCTGCGCCGTGATGCGAGTCTGCCCCGGCTGATACGGGAAACGCACAATCCCATCGGTGTTGGCGACATAGAGATCGTTGCCGACGAGCGTGATGCCGAAGGGCGAATGCAGGCCCTGCAAAAACACCTCTCGCGTTTCAGCGACGCCGTCGCCATCGCCATCGCGCAGTAGCGTGATGCGGTTGGCGCTCGGCGTGCCAGCGCCGGCTTCACGCATCACCAGGCGCATGAAGAAGGCGCGGATGCCGCGCTCCCTTTCCGGCCGGTTCGCGGGCGCATTGCTTTCCGCCACCAGCACGTCGCCATTCGGAAGCACAAAGATCCATCGCGGATGATCGAGCGCCGAAGCGAACGCGTTCACCGCCAGCCCCGCCGCCGGCGTCGGCGCTTCGCCTGCGGCCCAGCCTTCGGCGGGCGCGATATTCACATACGGAATCGTCTGCTCACGCGGCTCCGGCAGCGTGGGGTTCGGACCATAGCCGGCGCTTTCCGGCAAGGACGGTCCGCTTGCGCACGCGACAAGGGCGAACGCGGCAGCCGCGTGCGCGCACCACCGCAAAACTGACCTGCGCATGCCGCCAGAACGCGTGGCGGCAACCCCCGTTCCGGCTTATGCGGGCGGCTGCCCGCGAAGCGCCGCGACGTCCGCGCGCAGCCCCCTTATCTCTTCGAGCAGTCGCTTCTGCACGGCGGCGGCGTCTTCCTGCGCTTCGGCGATAACTTCGACATCGCTCTCGAGTTCGTCGATTTCCTCTTTGATCGCATCGCGCGGGGCGTGCTGCACCGCCTCGACGATCACGCCGATAAAAAGGTTCAGCACCGCGAACGCCGCGACCACGGTGAAACTCAATACGAAGAACCAGGCGTACGGATAGTTCGGCTGCAGCCGCGCGATCGTCTCGCCCCACCCGTCAAACTGAGATAATGCAAAAAGGGTGAGCGCGCTTTCGCCCAGGTCGCGGAAGCCTTCCTCCTGATGGAACAGCGTCGTGCCCATCACCGAGCCAATGTAGAAAACGATCGCCAAGATGGCGAGCGTGGCGAGAATGCCGGGCATTGCGCCGAATAAGGCTTCCACCACGCGGCGCATCTGCGGAACCGCGCTGATCAGGCGAAAAACGCGCACCACGCGCAGCGTCCGCAATGCGGAGATCGCGGGATTCACCGCGACATAGCTCATGCCGACGACAACGAGATCGAACCAATTCCACCCGCGCGAAAAATAACGGCGTGGTCCTTCAGCCAGAAACTCGAGCACGAGTTCGGCGGTGAAGACGTAGAGGAAGTACATATTCCACTGCTCGATTTGAGCGTGGTACGGATTGGTCTCGCCGTAGTGCGCGTCGTAACCGAGGATCGCCGCGTTCGCGACGATGCAGACCAGTATGAATAATTCCCAGACGATGTTCTTCGTCAGCCAACGAAACAGCGGAATGCCGCCGCGGTTTGCGCGCTTGGCCTTTGCGCTCAGCGCAGGCGCTTGAATGCCGCCGACAGCCGCCGCAGCTGTATTGCTCATCATCCCCTCCCGCTTGCAGCCGAAGCCGCTACAGCGTGGCGACGGCCCGTCAGCATCCCCACGCCGACACCGCAAACTAGTCCTGCTCGTAACGCGATGAAACAGCGGCGCGCTGTCAGTCAGTAGAACCCGGCTCGCGGCCGACGCGCGCGACAACGTCATTGATCGGTATGAGCTTACGCGCGGCGCCAAGCGACGTCGCCGAAGGTGCCGGTGATTTCTCGGTGACCAGCACGGCGCGAAGCCAGTCAAGGGCGCGGGCGGGAAACCTCTCTATTTGGCGGCGCAGAAACATGATTTCGGGTCCTTGACGCGACGCCCTCCCAACGGCCTACGACGATTGAATGCATTCGCGCTGAAGCGGCACAACAACAACTAGAACATCAGATACGAAAGTCCAGTCAAATGGCTACGACTTCTCTACGGCGACCCCAAAGTCCTGCCATTATACTCATGATGACTTGAATCTGTCTTTCGCGCTTCGTGAGTATTTGCACAGGAAACCATCATCGTGGTACCAGGGAACCAATGAGTAGGCTACTCATTGTTAGCTGGTTGTCGCTTTGGCGTTTTGTAAGTTGAGGATTGGGCATGTCTGACCTGAACCGTGACGAACGGCTCCAAATCATGCTGACGCAGGAAGAGCTCCAGGCGCTGGACGACTGGCGCTTCGCGCGGCGTATGCCAAGCCGCGCCGCCGCTGTGCGGGAGCTACTGCGGCTTGGCCTCAATGCGGAAGGCATTCGGTTGGCCGACCATGGCCGTAAGTCCCAAGACTACGGCGTGATGGGGGGCGGCGGAAAAGCCGACGTCGAGGCTCGGCCTCCGGCGCCAAAGCCGGACGGCGACGGCGGCGGTTAGCTGATCGGAACTTCGGTTGCGCCGAATTCGGCCTGCGCTGTCTGGTTCGCGACCTGGCGCGTCTGCGCCGCTTCCGTCAAAATGTTCAGAATGAAGCCCTGCACATTGTAGGTGCGCCCGCCCCAGTGGCGGCCTGGCACATTCCACACGCGCACTTCGCTCCAGTCGCCTGCCCCCGACACATCCATGATCGGCACGTCGCGGGTAATTTCACCGCGGTTCAGCCAGTTGGCGTGATCGACAATGATCAAACGCGGTGAGACGACTTCCTTGACGACAGCGACGTGTCCGCGGCTCGTCGTGGCATAGCCTTCGAGCACGAGCACGGAGCCCTCTTCCGGCGCTTGCGTCGTCTCGTAGCGTTCTTGAGCTTGCTGCCACCACGTGTTGGCGTTGCCGTAGATCTCGACGCCAGATTCACGGCGCGCAAACGGCACGCACTGCAAACGAGCGCGGCTGTTCGTGATGCGTGCGATCGGCTCATACGCTTCGTCGGGCGCGCGCTCGAAAGCGCGCGGCGCCAACGTGGCGTGTGCCGATGGTCCTTCGGTGACATCTGGATCGATGGCGAGATCCATCGATAGAGGCGTCAACGCATCGGCGTCGGTCGCAAAGCCGGCAAAGCCGACAACGGCCGTAGCCGCGAGAAGAATCGCGCGGGTATCCAACATGCCCTGTGATGCCCAGGCGGGCCCCTGACCCAAACTGACACACAGAAAGTCGCTATCGGAGTTAAAGAACGCCTAATTGCGCGACTGAACTCTTAGAAAGGTCTGTTTGTTATGGTAAACAAAGCGCAGCAAGACTAGATGTTGTTCTGCGTGTTTGACCAATACAGTTAACGCTCATCTCTCTTGATCATCAACACTTCTTAACAACGCGCTTCAGCCCATCGCCGCGTGCAGCGTGAACGGGTGGATGAAGCCTTCCACCGAGTAAACGCGTCCGCCCCAATGCGCGCCGGGAATGTGCCAGACGCGGATCTCGCTCCAGTCGTTGTTCGCCGACACATCGAGCACGGGGACGCCGACGCTGATCTCGCCGCCGTTCAGCCAGTTTGCCTGGTCGATGATGATCACGCGGCCCGACTCTACGCGTCGCACGACAGCGACGTGACCACGGCGTGGATTATTATAGCCGTGAACCACAAGCACCGAGCCCGGGGCCGGGGTGTGCGAGCGCGCGTAGCGCCCCGCCGCCTGGCGCCACCAGGTGTTGGCGTTTCCATATATCTCGACACCGGACTCCCGCCGCGCAAACGGCACGCATTGCAGGTTCGCCGCATAGTCCACGACGCGGGGCTCGGCGCCGAACTCCGGCGGGGCGGAAACAGCGGGTATCTGCCCCATCACGCCGTCGATCGGCGCGGGCATGGAAGCGCACGCGGTCAAAAACGCCGCCGCCAGCGCCAAGCCTAAAGCCCGGGCCGTTCTTGCCCATTCAGTAACCATTTCGCTTCCGATTTTATCCCCGGACGGTTGGCATCCCGTGAACGCCCTTGACCCGCGCGCCCAAAGCGCGCCACCGGACGGATTGTCCCATGAGCGCCGACCGCCCCGCCCTGATCGTCCGGCCCTGTTTCCAACAGGACCTTGAGTTCGTTCAGCTAATTTACGCCCACCACGTCCTCTCCGGGACCGGGTCCTTCGAACTCGAGCCGCCCAGCCTTGAGGAAATGACCGAACGCTGGAGCCGCATTGTCGGCCTGGGCTGGCCCTTCGTTGTCGCCTCGCCGGCCAGCGATTTGAGCCGGGTCTTGGGCTTTGCCTACGCCACGCAATATCGCGATCGCGCCGCCTACGCGCAGACCTTCGAAGTCTCG
>DASPMA010000225.1:0-3097 GCA_035627335.1 Binatia bacterium | reverse complement strand
GCCGGAGGTCGTTCGACTTGCGCGCGCCGGTTTGCAGCAGACGCGCGATGGCGAAGGCGACCACTTCGCTGATGCCGGTGGCGATGATGACAATGAAGCCGATGCGCCAGATCACGCCGAGCACGCGGCCGAGCGCGCCCGTGCGCACGTCGAAGCCCCAGATGTAAAGCACCCAGCCGACGGCGATGAGGGTGATGATGAAGCGTGCGGCCGTCATCGTCCACGCGCCGACATTGCGGCGCGCGGCCTTGCCGTGCTCGCCTTCCTTTTCCTGCTTTGGCGACATGAGGCGAGCGGCAAAGCGCAATGCGAAGCGCAGCACCCACAACAGCGCGATGGCCCCCGCAATGATAGCCAAGGTCCAGCCGGCGCGGATCGCGATTTCTTCAGGCCCCAGCGATCCGAGTTCTTGTACGAAACGGCGGCCCTCGTCGGCGAGCGCGTCGCCGGTGACGATCGGGGCGAAAGCAGGAGCCGCCGGTTCAGCGGGCAATGGCGTGGTCGTCATGCTGTTTCTCTTGGTGCGCAGCCGTTTGGGGAACGGCCCAGGTCGCGATCAGTTTCGCTTAGCTATGCGGCAACGCAGGTCGACACCGCGCCGTGCGGCGCCTAACCTTGCCGTTCGCTTTCTAGGGACATTCGATGCGGCGATTCAAGTTACTGGCGTTGGCAGGTTTCATCGCGCTGGCGGCGTGCGGCGGATCTGGCGCGCCGGCGCCGGAGCAGATCCAGCTCGTAGCGGCGCCATTGCCGCAGGAGACGCACGCATGGGTGGAGCTGACGCCGCAGGCGATCGACGTCGAAGGCGTGACGCTCGATCCGACTTGCTCGGGCGCCCCGGGGTCTGATCCAGCATACAAGTTCTGGGCGCGGCGAGGCACGGAGAATAGGCTCGTGGTCTATTTCGACGGCGGCGGCGCGTGCTGGGATGACATAACGTGCGCGGTGCCGATGCTGGCCACGGATCGCGGGCGCAGCGAAGGCTTCTACAAGGCCGAGCTGTTGCCGACTGACGATCCAAGGCGGATGAGCGGCCTGTTCGATTTCGAGAACGAACGCAACCCGGTGCGCAACTGGTCCTTTGTGTTCGTGCCGTATTGCACCGGCGATGTGCATTCGGGCTCGAACGATGCGGCCTATCGCAATCCCGACACGGGTGAGACCTACACGATCCATCATCGCGGCGCCGATAACTTCCGCGTGGTGATGGAATGGATCCGCGCGAATTTCACGGCGCCGGAGGAGATTCTGGTCGCCGGGTCGAGCGCGGGCGCCTATGGCGCTGCGACGCACTACGCGCGCATTCGCGATGCTTATCCGGCTGGACAAGCGGCGATGCTGGGCGATGCCGGGCAGGGCGTGACCACTGCAGACTTCCTGGAGCGGCGCAATGGCAATTGGCGCTATCAGCTGCCGGAGAACGTGTTCGGCGAGAACGCGCAGCTGACGTCGGATGACGACATTGTCGGCACGCTGGCGGCGCACTATCCGAACGACCGCTTCGCTCAGTACACGACGGCGCACGACCGCACGCAAGCAGGCTTCTATGCGCTGATGGGCGCGATCAACGCGTGCGAGCGCTGGACCGAGAAGATGGAGCGCGATCTGGGGCGCCGGCAACGCGTGGCGAACTTCCGCTCGTATCTGGCGGCAGGCTCGTCGCACACGATCCTCCGCGATCCGCTTTTCTATACGGAGCGAAGCGGCGGCGCGCCGTTTGCTGAGTGGACGGCGGCGTTGCTCAATGGCGGCGCGGAGAATCGTGCGTGCCAGGATTGCGCGGCGTCAGTGGGGCGCTGCCAGTTCTGAGCGCAGCCGCCCGGCCGGCCGCTAGAGCTTCATGTATTTGGCGACGATGTGGGGGCCCAGGACCCTGGGTCCCGGGAGATGATCGTAGGCAAGCGTGTAGCGCTTTTCCTGGATCACATCGTCGACGCAAATGAAGTCATCAATGCGCTCGAAATTGTCTTGATGATGCGCGGAAAAATGGCCGGCGCGGCGCTTGGCGTCCGCCCATACTGCGCGCTTGTCGCTAGCGTGCCGTTTGCTGACGTGAAACGAGTACGAATGCATCTCGCCGAACACGCCGTCCTGATAACCACCCGTATTCACGAAATAGAGTCCCAGACCGCTCATCGGCGCGTCTTTCGGCTGTGGCACAGGGGTGATGACCGTGTTGTCGACGACGGTGAGGTCCGCATAGGCGTCGATGTGCAGCGATCTTGGCTCGCCCCACCAATTCTCGCGAAGTGCGGGAATGGTATCCTCGATGGTGCGCGCTACGACGAACTGGACGTCGTGCAGTTCTATGTTGGCGCGCCCGTGCTTACCGCCGACGAAGACGGCGAAGAGCCGCATCTGGTCGGAGTCGTCCCAGGAATGTGTCATGCCAACAGCTTACGGGCGAAGGCGCGGAAAGCCTATGTCCCGTGTGCTGGTTTAATCAGCGCGACGACGGCGAGGGCGATGACGCCAGAGCCGAGCACGGCGATGCTGACGAGCGCGCCGGCGCCGCTTTCGGCGGTGACGTAGCTCAGCGCCGACCAGAGCATCGCGGCGCTGGAGAGCGCGAAGAGGATGGGCAGCGCGGGATAGAACGGGACTTTGAATGCGCGCTCCGCGTTAGGCTGGCGGGTGCGCAGGACGATGACGGCGACGCCGCTCATGGCGAGGAAGAGCCAGTAGACGGGCGCGGTGTAGTTCACGAGCGTGGCGAAACCTTCGTAGAAGGCGCCGAACACAACGAGCGCGAGCGAGATCGCGCCTTGGGTCCAGATCGCGGCGGCGGGGATTTGGCGCTGCTCGTCCCAGCGGCCGATGCGCTTGAGCGCAGGCCAATCGTGTGCGCAGGCGTAAGTGGTGCGCCCGCCCACCACGATGGTGGCGTTGATCGAGGTGACGACGGCAAAAGCGATGGCGAGCGCGGTGACGACGCCCGCGAACTCGCCGAAGGCCTTGCCGATGAGGTCGGCGGCGGGCGCGGTTGAGTTTGAGAGGCCTTCGATGCCGAGCGCATACCAGAAGGCCCAGTTCACGGCGAGATAAAGCGCCGTGATGATGAAAGCCGCGAGCACCAGCGCGTTGAGCATGCCGCGCT
>DASPMA010000224.1:0-4985 GCA_035627335.1 Binatia bacterium | reverse complement strand
TGCAACGCGCCGGCCTGCTTTTGCGTGTCCTCGACAACGAACTCAGCGCCGTTCGCAAACTTGATCAGCCCACGATCGCCGCTCTGCCCGCCGCTTTCGGCGTAGAACGGCGTCTCGGCGAACACGAGCGCGCCGCTCGCGCCTTCGCGCAACTCATGCTGCTCCTCGCCCTGCGCCACGATGCCGGTGAGCTTCGCTTCACCCGTTTCCGCGCCGTAGCCGAGAAAGGCGTTGCCCTTGGTGCGTTCGAGGATCGAGTGCCAGATCGCCGGATTGTCGCCGCCATCGGCGCCCTTCCAGCTCGCCGCGCCTTGCTCGCGCTGCTCGGCCATCGCCTTGTCGTACTCTGGCACGTCCACTTCGAGCTCGCGGCCCCGCAGGATGTCTTGCGTCAGATCAAGCGGAAAGCCGAACGTGTCGTAGAGCTTGAACGCGGTGCGGCCGGAAAGCTTCTGGCCCTTCTTCAGACCAGCGAGTTCATCTTCAAGCAGCCGCAAGCCGTTCGCCAGCGTGCGGCGGAAGCGTTCTTCCTCCTCGTGCAATTGCGCTTCGATCACCGGACGTGCGCGCTTCAGCTCGGGATACGCCTCGCCCATCTCCGCGATCAGCGTTGGCGCGAGGCGATGCATCAGCGGCTCCTTGGCGCCGAGAATGTGCGCATGACGCATGGCGCGGCGCATGATGCGGCGGAGCACGTAGCCACGTCCCTCGTTCGAGGGCGACACGCCGTCCGCGATCAGGAAGCACGACGAGCGCAGGTGATCGGCGATCACATTGTGGCTCGGCGCCTTGTCGCCTTCGGCCTTCGTCTTGGTAAGCTCTTCCGACTTCGCGATCAGCGTGCGGAAGAGATCGGTCTCGAACACCGAGTTCACGCCCTGCATGACGCAGGCCATGCGCTCGAGCCCCATGCCCGTATCGATCGACGGCTTCGGCAGCCTCTCGCGGCGCCCGTCCGCGAACTGCTCGTACTGCATGAAGACGAGGTTCCAGAATTCCAGGAACCGGTCGCCGTCCTGCTCCGCCGAGCCCGGCGGTCCGCCCCAGATATGTTCACCGCGATCGATGAAGATTTCCGAGCATGGCCCGCAGGGCCCCGTGTCGCCCATCGACCAGAAATTATCCGAGGTCGCGATGCGGATGATCTTGTCGTCGCTGAGTCCCGCGATTTTTTTCCAGAGCCCGGCCGCTTCGTCATCGTCGTGATAGACGGTGACCAGGAGCTTGTCCTTCGGCAGCCCGAAATCCTTGGTGATCAGCGTCCAGGCCGCCTCGATCGCGCCGTCCTTGAAATAGTCGCCGAACGAGAAGTTGCCGAGCATCTCGAAGAAGGTGAGATGGCGGGCGGTGTAGCCGACATTGTCGAGGTCGTTGTGCTTGCCGCCGGCGCGCACGCATTTCTGGCTGGTGGCCGCGCGCGGGTACGGCGGTTTCGCCGCGCCGGTGAAATAGTTCTTGAACTGCACCATGCCGGCATTGGTGAAGAGCAAGCTGGGGTCGTCCTGCGGCACCAGCGAGGACGAGCCCGGCAGCTCGTGCCCGCGCGCGCGGAAAAATTCCAGAAATTGCCTGCGGATGTCGGTAACGCTTTGCATATAGTCCAAGCCAAATCAGGGTGCGGGCTTGGTATAGGGAGCGCGGGCGCCAGCGCCAAGCGGGCCTTGACGGCCACGGCGGCCCGCCGCGCCGGCACTGGTGTCACCCGCCGTCACTGGCCTGCCGCAGCTTCGTTGGCCGTTCCAATCTTTGGATCAGCCAAAACAGGCCTACGGGCCTGCCTCGGTCGTAGCTGAGTTGAAACGACAGGCACAGAGCGGCGCAGAGCGCCCAAATCAAGAAGAAAACGATTGAGCCCAATTCATGCGCTGTGATCGTGACCCCACATATGAGGACAAACATCCCAGCCAGTTGCAGAAAAAGGGCGGCCAGCAATCTCAGGCCCATCTGCAGGTCTTTAGCCGGATCGTCACACCAGCCGTCCCTATCCACCCAATCGTGCAGTAGCACCGGCCACTGCGACACAAGCGTGAGCCGAGTGAATTTCACCTCGATGACGAAACGGTTCGGCAGGGCGCGCATGAGCCAATCCTCACGCCGGCAGTGACAGCGCGCCGTCAGCGCTGAGCGGGAAGTGCGGATTCCAGGCGACTTCCCAGAGGTGGCCGTCGGGATCGGCGAAGTAGCCGGAGCGCCCGCCCCAGGGCGCATCCTCGGCGGGCTTGACGATCTCCGCGCCCGCGGCTTCCGCCTGAGCGATCACCGCTTCGACATCGGCCTTCTCACGCACATTGTGCGCGAGCGCGACGCCGCGAAAGCCCGAACCGTCGGCAGACACCTTCGCGTCGCAAGCCAAGCTCTCGCGCGGGAACAGGCACAGCGCCAACGCTCCGGCCTGGAAGAACACGACCTCGCCGCCGCCAATCGATGACGGCTTGAACCCGAGTTTCTCGTAGAAAGCGCGCGACCGCGCGAGATCGGCGACGCCCAGCGTGATTAGTGAAACGCGCGGCTCCATCGCGGCTCCTACGGCAGAAACACGAAGACCAATAACGTCAGCCCAAAGTTCAGAGCCAGCAGGCAGGTCGTGCGCTCCATCGCCTGCCGCAGCTCCGCCAGCTCCCGTCGAAGCTCGGTCATGATGGTTCACACCGGAATCAAGAGGCGCACGAGGGTTGCGACGCTGAGCGCCATCAGCACGCCGAACATCCAAGAATGAAAGTCCAACTTCGCCTCAGTCTTTGCGACGCGCCCCTCAAGAGAGGCAAATCGCGCGTCAAGCTTCTGGATCCCTTCGTCTATCCGGACGAAACGGACGTCGTCAGCGCCTGCGAGCGCTTCTGCCGCCTTCCGGGCCTTCTCATCGTCGGCGCCAGCGGACTTGAATGCTTCGAACACGTCGTAGTTCAGCATCGCCATGCGCCCGATTGAACACCAAACTACCAGTTCCCGAAAGTCGCCCTATCGTTAGAGGTAATTCGCCGGCCGGCCCAAGGACGGGCCAGGGCATGGGGTCGGGTCGGCTACGCGCCCCCGAACCGGCCGGCGAAAACTGGAGCTCAGCCTTCTGCGGCGTCTTTCTCCTCATCGCCTTCCGGCGGCGAATACATGGCGTCGGCGATCGGCGCGGCCTTCTGGCGGATCTTGTCCTCGATCTCGAGCGCGACGGCGCCGTGCTCCTTCAAGAAGCGGCGCGCGGCTTCCTTGCCCTGGCCGATCTTCTGCGAACCGTACGCGTACCAGGCGCCGGACTTGTCGATCACGCCGGCCTTCACGCCCAGCTCGATCAGTTCGCCCGTCTTGGAGACGCCTTCGCCATAGATGATGTCGAACTGCACCTGCTTGAACGGCGGGGCGACCTTGTTCTTGACCACCTTCACGCGCGTCTCCGAGCCGATGACTTCGTCGCGCTCCTTGATCTGGCCGGTGCGGCGGATGTCGAGGCGCACGGAGGCATAGAATTTCAGCGCATTGCCGCCCGTGGTCGTCTCCGGGTTGCCGTACATGACGCCGATCTTCATGCGGATCTGGTTGATGAAAATGACCAGCGTCTTCGATTTGTTGATCGAGGCGGTGAGCTTGCGCAGCGCCTGGCTCATCAGCCGCGCCTGCAGGCCGGGCAATTGATCGCCCATCTCGCCTTCAATCTCCGCGCGCGGCGTCAGGGCCGCGACCGAATCCACCACCAACACGTCGATCGCGCCCGAGCGGACCAAAGTGTCGGTGATTTCGAGCGCCTGCTCGCCGGTGTCGGGCTGCGAAACCAACAGATCGTCGAGGTCAACGCCCAGTTTTTTGGCGTAGATCGGGTCGAGCGCGTGCTCAGCGTCCACGAACGCGCACACACCGCCATTCTTCTGCGCTTCGGCGATGCAGTGCAGCGCCAAGGTCGTCTTGCCGGAGCTTTCCGGGCCATAGATTTCCACGATGCGCCCGCGCGGCAGGCCGCCAATGCCGAGCGCGATGTCGAGCGAGAGCGAGCCCGTTGAAATGGCTTCGATTTCGACCACGGGCTTCTCGCCCAGGCGCATCACCGAGCCTTTGCCGAAGGCTTGGTCGATCTGCTTGAGGGCCGCGGCCAGAGCCTTCTGCTTGTCCGTGTCCATGTCTTTCTCAACAAGCTTCAGGTTCGCCATTGCTCCAACCCCTCTTTAAGCGAGTCCGGGCCTTCGGAAACCAGCCCCAGCGCATGTCCATCGAGGAATCGTTTGTACCGCGTTTGTTCTAAGAACACAAGCGGAACATTTGAACGGTCGTCAATGGGAATAGGCAGTAAGGCCGCGTCCGGCGCGCCCCCGCCGGTTGAGTTCATTTGGCGTGCGCAATGCAGCGGCGCTCCCATTGCCTATTGCCTACCGCCCATTGCCTCTTAAGGATTTCGCGAAGGAAACGAGGAAGGATCGAGCGATGGCTTCGTCCTTGGCGCCACTGCCGCCGCGCGGCGGCTATCCGGACACGCTGGAAGGCGTGACCTCCTTCCGCGTAAAAACAGCCGCCCTCTCGCGCCCGGTCGGCTTCATCCAGAAGCCCAGCGCCGACATGGTGCTCCTCACCGCGCCGGACGGCGGCGTGGTGGTTTATCCCCCGAGCGAGAAACTCGTGATCCTGGCGTCGCGGCGGAAGCCGAAGACTGAGGCGGCCGAACCTACCTAGACGATCGCCACGCACGCAAAGCGCGCTCGATTACCTGAGCATGATCGAAGGCCAACGCCGGCAATTGCGCCGCCGGATGCCAGTTCACGTCGGCGGCATCGTCGCCAGCGTTCACGACGCCAGCGTCATCGGCGACACCCCAAAACGCCAACGCCAACGTGCGTTCGCGCGGATCGCGGTCGACAGCGTCGAAATAGTGAAGGAAGCGCATCTCGACGCCCTCGAGCCCGGTCTCTTCAGCGAGTTCTCGATGCGCCGCAGCCTCGCACGTCTCGCTCATATCGACGAAGCCGCCCGGGAGGGCCCACGCGCCTTGGAAAGGCGCTTTCCCGCGC
>DASPMA010000223.1:0-3021 GCA_035627335.1 Binatia bacterium | reverse complement strand
CAAGCTTGAGGGCGGCGCCAATGCACATCTGCGCGCCAAGGAATGGAAGGGCGACTTGGTCTTCCTGCACGAGGTAGCGCCCGGTTCCGCCGACCGGTCGTACGGCATTCAGGTGGCGAAGCTGGCGGGCCTGCCGAAGAGCGCGGTTGAGCGCGCGCGCGCCGTGCTGGCGCGGCTTGAAGCAAACGGCGGGGCCACGCGGGTGGAGTTCGCTGACGATTTGCCCTTGTTCGCACAAGTGATGGCCGAGACTGCGCCGTCGGCGCTAGAGGCCGCGCTCGGCGAGATTGAGCCGGATGCACTCACGCCGAAGCAAGCGCTCGAAGCGCTCTACCGGCTCAAGGCTATCCACAGTTGCGAAGACTAGGGCTGCTCGTCTTGCAGCGGCTGTTCACGGTCCGGATCGACCAGCGAGGGCCGGCGGTTGACAGTGTCGCGCGCCTCGTCGGCAGCCTGGCCTGCAATGAAATTGTCCCGCCAGATGTCGGCGGAGCCGTTTTGCACAGCCAGGGTGATATAAACGCCCAGGAGAGCGCCCATGACCAAGCCGGTTACGCCCCAGAGCGAGGCGGCAAACCAATATGCCGAGGCGCGCTCGGATTTGATTCGGAGGTTAAACAGATTGCGGTCTTCGAGGGCGACCATGCGGTGCCGGTCGGGGTGATCGGTGACCCGATCCTCGTCCACCGGATTCAGCTTGATGGTACGCCCTTTACTGGTTCCACGCATCGAGGAACGCCTCCCGCCACAAAGTCCGCTAGCCTTTGTGGCTGTGCCCGCGAAATGAGGCAAGTTTGCGATCTGTGATTTACGAAGAAGTCATCAGTAACACGCCTGAGGAGTGGCGCGATTGCCGCAGAATGGCGAAATGATCGGCAAATGCCCGCCCTGCTGAAGCCCCTGCGCATCGAACATGTCGTCGACGGCCTGGCTCTGCGCGCTCAGTTGACGGCAATCTGGCGGGCGGACGGTGAGTCCGGCCGGGCGGCGGTGAAGGACCTGCTGCAGGGCGCTCTTCGGCGGGGGCGCGCGGCGGCGAAAGACAGGCTGGAGGCGGGAGAAAACGGGCTGGCCGTCGCTCGCCTGTTAGCCGAAGTCGCCGACGAGGTCGTACGCGCCCTTTACGACTTCACGACCACGCATGTTTTTCGCGCGCGCAACCCGACAGAGGGCGAACGCTTCGCGCTGATCGCGGTCGGCGGATACGGACGGGGCGAACTGGCGCCTTCATCCGACCTCGATCTCCTCTTCCTGCGTGCCTACAAGCTGACGCCGTTTGTCGAAAGCGTGACCGAGTACATGCTCCTCATGCTTTGGGACTTGGGGCTGAAGGTCGGGCACGCGTCACGTAATATCGAAGAGAGCCTCAAACTCGCTCGAGAGGACTACACGGTCCAAACCGCGTTGCTGGAAGCTCGGCGCATAGCTGGCGATGAATCGCTGGCCCAAGAACTGAATGCGCGCTTCCGTAAGGAGGTGGCCCAGCGCGACCACGCAGGCTTCATCGCCGCGAAGCTGAAGGAGCGCGATGAACGCCACACGCGCGTGGGCGCCTCCCGCTACATGGTCGAGCCCAACATCAAGGAGGGCAAGGGCGGCCTGCGCGATCTGCACACGCTGTTCTGGATGGCGCGTCACCGATACGGCTTCTCAAGGCCGCGCGACTATCTGGAGGCGGGCGTATTCACCGAAGAGGAACGCTTCGCATTTCGGCGAGCGTTGCGCTTCCTCTGGTCCGTGCGCTGCCACCTCCACTTCATCACCGGCCGAGCCGAGGAGCGGCTCACATTCGATGTCCAACCAGAACTGGCTCAGCGACTGGGCTACAGCGCGCGCAGCGACCATAGCGCCGTCGAACGATTCATGAAGCGCTACTTTCTTGTCGCCAAGGAAGTGGGAATGCTCACGCGCGTGCTATGCGCGAGGCTCGAAGCGGACCACGCCAAGAAGGCGCCGGGCGGTTTGCAGCGCTTGTTTGACAGCGCGCGCCGCAAATCGGCGCCGGAGACGCCGGGTTTCTATATCGAAGGCGCGAGGCTCAACATTGCGGGCCCCCGCGTGCTCGAAAAACCCGCGAATGTCATCAAATTGTTCGAGATTGCGGAGCGGCGCGATCTCGACGTGCATCCTGCCGCGCTCGGCGCGGTGGCGCACCAAGTGCGACACCTGACGCCATCGTGGCGAAAGGACCAGGAATCGCGCGACCTTTTCCTCAAGATCGTGGAGTCCCCGCGCCATCCGGCCGCGGCGCTCAAATTGATGAACGAAGCCGGCGTGCTGGGAAAGTTCGTACCCGAGTTCGGCCGCATCGTCGCGCAGATGCAGTTCAACATGTATCACCATTACACGGTGGATGCGCATACGCTGCAGGCGATCGAGACCATGTCCGAGATCGAGCGCGGCCAGCACAACGACCGGCATCCGCTGGCGACGTCCATCTTTCCAAAGATCATCAATCGCCGCGCGCTCTATCTCGCCATGCTGCTGCACGATACCGGCAAGGGCGGCGGCGACCAGCAGATCGAAGGCGAAAAGTCTGCGCGCGCCGCGTGCGAGCGGCTAGGCCTGAAGAAGGAGGAGGTTGATCTGGTCGGCTGGCTTGTGCGCCATCACTTGCTTATGAGCGATGTGGCGCAAAGGCGCGACATCGGCGATCCGCGCACGGTCGCGCAGTTCGCAAAAACCGTCGGCACGGTGGAGCGGCTGCGGCTGCTGCTGATCCTCACCGTGGCGGACATCCGCGCCGTGGGCCCGAACATCTGGAACGATTGGAAAGGTCAACTGCTGCGCGATCTTTATCGCCTGACGGAAGCGGCGCTGCACGGTGGCCGCTCGGATGAAGAAGGCGTGCGCGCGCACCTCGCGGAGATCGCGAACCAGGCAAAGCGCGAATTGCTCGTGACGGTCGGCGATGGCGACGGCGTGCTGGACGCGTGGCTCGGCGCGCTTGAAGACGGCTATTGGCTCAATCACGACGCCGAGGCGCGCGAATGGCACGCGCGCGAGGTGATCGAGGCGCGC
>DASPMA010000222.1:0-3906 GCA_035627335.1 Binatia bacterium | reverse complement strand
TCGGCGATGGCCTGTTCGAAGGCTTCGAGCAGGGCCGGGACGCAGCAGGCGTTGAGGAAATGGTCGCCGCCGGGGACGGTCACCAGGGTGTGGCCGTACTCGCTGGAGATGCGCTGGGAGGCGTCCAGCGGAACGAACGTGTCGTCGTCGCCGTGGATGAAGACGATGGGTTGGGCGAGGCCCCGCAGCGCCGTCCAGACACCGGGGAGCTGGTCGGTCTGGGCCACGACCTCAGAGATCGAGTTGCGCATGTCGCGCGGCAACACGCCGTGCACGAGGCGCCCCGCGCCGATCATGCGCCGCGCGGTTGGACCACGGTCGCCGAAATAGGGCGAGACCAGTACCAGCGCGTGAACGCGCTCGGGATAACGCTGCGCCATGAGCGTCGCGACGGGAGCGCCGAAACTCTGGCCGACCAGCAGAACCCGTTCACCGGGCCGCGCCTCGAGCATCGCGGCCAGGGCGTCTGCCTGCTTGCCAAGATCGCGCACTGCGCCCTCGGGCTCCGAGCTGCGAAAACCAGGACGGTCGGCGACGACCATCTCGCGGTTCGCGGGCAGGGCGGCGATTGTCGGCGCCCAATATTCGCTCCAGGACGGCGTGCCGGTGATGATGACGACCTTCCAGGTCGCGTCCGCGCGCGACGGTGTGGCAAGGGCGGAAATGCGCCAAGCTTCCGGGACCGGCGCGGTGAAGGCGATGCGCTCCATCGTGCCGGGCGGATACGCTGACGAGGTCGGAAACCGGTCGTTGTTGTCTTCCGTAGTGCCGATGGCGCAGGCCGAGAGCGCGAGCATCGCCAAGGCCGATCGCAGAAGTCCCCGCATGGTTTGCTTTTAGCGGGTCGGGCGCGCGGGACCAAGGGGAGGAGGAACCTTGCCCGCGAAGGCGCGGTTCAAGACGTATGGCGAAGAAGAACGCGCGCGTGCCGAAACGCATTGCCGGCTTGAAAATCCCAAAGCGCTTGCGGCGGGCGCTAAGGCCCGCTGCGAAGTTTCTAAGCACTGATTTTGGGCGCAATGTCGCCGCGGACGTGCTGGTTGCGCTCGCGGTGGCGCTCGCCTCGACTGACGCGATGCGAGATGCTTTCAGGGCCGCGGGGAAGCGCTCGCGCAAGAGCGGCGGCGGATTTGCGGATCTGGCGCTGCATCTGGGCCAAGCGGCCGTGTTGCCGGCTTTGGTTGCATTGCACGCGAAATTGCCCGGTGAGGTGCGAGCCGAGCAGCATGCGCGTCAGAAGCGGGAGGACAACCGGCGCGCGCAAGCCGTGCATTGAGCGTGCGGGCGGAACCGCCGGCCATTTCGCTCCGTTGGTGTTTGCACGGAGCGTTCGAAATGGCGAAAAAACGTAAGCGCGTGAAGCGCGTGTTCGGTCTGAAAGTGTCCAAGCCGGTGGGGCGTTTTCTTGCGAGCCCCGGCGGACAGCTGGCGATAGCCGGGGCGCTCGTGGCGGCTGGAGTCGCGGCGTCACGCAATCCGCGCGTGCGCGCGGCGTTCCAAATCGCGGGGCATGAATTGAAGCGTGCCGGGACTTCGGCGGGCTTTGCCGTGGGCAGCGCGGCGAAGGCAGCGCTCGCGCCGGTAATCGGCGCGATGGATCAGGCATCTGACGAGGATGCGAAGCCGAAGAAAAGGAAGAAGCGCAAGGGCGATTCCAGTCCGCGTCTTGAGCAGGACGACTACGAGGAAGTCTCGCACTAGGCGCTCACGCGCGAACAGGCTTACTCGAACAAGCTTACTCGAACAGGCTCGACACGCTTTGCTCGTTGGCGATGCGCCAGATCGCGTCGCCCATAAGCGCGGCGACGGAGACGTCGCGGATTTTCTTCGATTGGGTCTTGCGCGCCTTCGGGTCGATCGAGTTGGTGACGACCAGCTCCTTCAACTTCGAATCTTCGATGCGCTTGATGGCGCCGTTCGAGAGCACGCCGTGCGTGATATAGGCGGAGACGGATGCCGCGCCTTCCTTCAGCAACGCCTCGGCTGCGTTGCAGAGCGTGCCGCCACTATCGACGATGTCATCCACCAGCACGCAATCGCGGCCCACGACGTCGCCAATAATGTGCATCACTTCGCTGACGCCGGCCTTCTCACGCCGCTTGTCGACGATTGCCAAGTCGGCGCCGAGCTTGTTTGCGAGGGCCCGTGCGCGCACCACGCCGCCAACGTCAGGGGAGACGATCATCAGCTTCGTTGTGTCCTTGCAAGTCTCGCGGATGTCGCGTTCCAACACGGGCGTGGAGAAGAGGTTGTCTGTCGGAATGTCGAAGAAGCCCTGGATCTGTCCGGCATGCAGTTCGAGCGTGAGCACGCGATTGGCGCCGGCGGTTGTGATGAGGTTCGCCACCAGCTTGGCGGAGATTGGCGTGCGGCCGCCGACTTTGCGGTCCTGTCGGCCGTAACCGTAATAGGGGATCACGGCTGTGATGCGGCGCGCGCTGGCGCGGCGCAGGGCATCGATGCCGATCAGCAATTCCATCAGGTGATCGTTCGCCGGAAACGAGGTCGACTGGATGATAAAGACATCCTCGCCGCGCACGTTCTCCTGAATCTCGACGAAGACTTCGTTGTCCTTGAAGCGCTTGAACTCCGCCTTGGCGAGCGGGGTGTCGAGGTGGTCGGCGATGGCTTGCGCCAGCGTTCCGTTGGAGTTGGCGGCTAGGAGTTTCATGGATGCGGGCCCCGTCGCGATCCTGGAGTGGGCTCCGTTTACTCCCCGAGTCGGGCGTCCGGAAACCGATTCTCTGCAGTTTCGTGACAGTTGGCCGCGCTGTGGCCTTTGTAGCTCACTTTAAAGGGCAATGGCCGCGCAGTTGCGGCCGTAGTCGGCCCACTTTTGGTGTACTGAATAGCGATGCGAGTGAAGCGCTTCGGGTAAGACGTACGTGTCGAGCGGCAACGTTTCGATCTGCGTTAGGCCAAGCGCGCGGAGCTGGTCTGCACAGAAGGCGGGGAGATCGAACAAACGCCGGTCGCCGGCGCCGGGCGCGAAATAGCGCGCGAACTGTGAATGTTTCTCGACAAAACGAGCCTCGAATTCTGGTCCGACTTCGTACGAGGGTTGATGAATGGTCGGGCCGATGGCCGCGGCGATCTTCGTTGCACCGCATTCCCGCATGACGCGCACGACACTTTCCAGCACGCCGCCTAGCGCGCCCTTCCAGCCGGCGTGCGCGGCGCCGATGACGCGGGCGTCCGCGTCGGCAAGCAAAACGGGCGTGCAGTCGGCGGTCAGCACGGAGATGACAAGGCCGGGCTTTGTGGTGACGAGCGCGTCGGCTTTAGGGCGCTCGCCCGACCAGGGGGCGTCGATAAAAACGGCGTCGGGCGAATGCACTTGATGCACGCCAACCAGATGCGTGGCCGGAGCATTGAACGCGGCTGCAATGCGGCGGCGGTTTTCCGCGACCGCTGCAGGATCGTCCTGCGAACCCGTGCCGGCGTTCAATGAAGCGTAAATGCCGGTGCTGACGCCGCCGGCGCGGCCGAAGAAACCATGCTTCACGCCAGCGAGGACGCCGGCGCTCCAGGAAGGGGGTTCGCTCAGAATCCCGCGGGCGGGGGAAGGTTGGGGCTCGACAGGCATATGACTTTGAACAGGGCGCCCATTTCGTCGGCGTGCGTCAAGCGCTTGAGTTCGCGTTGGAGCCGCTCGGCGTGTGTGGGGTTGGCTAGCGCGAGGGTCTCGGCGCGGAACTCGATGCCCAGCGCGCGGAGGAAATCGCCCTGGCCCGTGGGGCCATGCACCTGGAGACCAGCTTCACGCGCGAGATGGGCAAGGCGTGCGAAATCGACGTGCGCGGTGAGGTCCGCTTGGCCCGGCGCCTCCAGCGGATCGACTTTTTTGTGCTGCTTGAGCGCTTGTAGGGTGTCGGCGCCTTCGGGCGCGACGTAGCCGTAATCGAT
>DASPMA010000221.1:0-7784 GCA_035627335.1 Binatia bacterium | reverse complement strand
CGGTCAGTGAGGCACAAGACCTCCTGTTCATCACGGCGGCCCGCGGCGAAGGCCGTCAGATCGAAGTGACGCGCATAACGCTGGACGGCGCCACGCGCGTCGATCGCCTCTCGTTTGCATGCCCTAACACGGCGCGCGGCCATTCAACGCAATTCAGTGCTACCGGCGGCGCGTACCTTCTGACGCGCGTGGGGTCCTGTGCTCACGTCTGGCAGCTGGGCTGAGCAAGCGCTTGCCCTTGGCGGGAGATCGCCTCTAACTGCGGGTGGATGACCGAACCCGCCGAAGACCCCCATGCGCAATTCAAGGGCGTGAAGCCCGTTGAGGAACGCCATCGCCTCGATGAAGCCGCGCTCGATACGTGGCTGAAGGCGAATGTCGAAGGCTACGCTGGGCCGCTCGCGGTCAACCAGTTCAAAGGCGGCCAATCGAACCCGACATACCAACTTGTCACGCCGAAACGCAAATACGTGCTGCGCAAGAAGCCGGCCGGAAAACTGCTGCCATCAGCGCACGCGGTCGACCGCGAATTCCGCGTCATCTCCGCGCTTCATCCCACCGGCTTTCCCGTTGCACGTCCGTACGCGCTTTGCACCGACGACAACGTGCTCGGCGCGATGTTCTATGTGATGGAGATGGTCGAAGGGCGCGTCCTCTGGAACGGCACGCTGCCGGAACTCTCGCCGCCGGAGCGCCGCACGCTCTACGAGCACAAGATCAAGACGCTCGCGCAGCTGCACAACACGGACCACGGAGCCATCGGACTTTCCGACTACGGCAAGGCCGGCAATTATTTCGCGCGCCAGATCGATCGCTGGTCCAAGCAATACAAGCTCAGCGAAACCGAAAACATCGATGAGATGAACCGTCTCATCGAGTGGCTGCCGCAAACCATCCCGCCCGGCGAACGCACTGGAATCGTCCACGGCGACTATCGCCTCGACAACATGGTGATTCACGACAACGAGCCTCGCGTGATCGCGGTGCTCGATTGGGAATTATCCACGCTCGGCGATCCGCTCGGCGATTTCACCTATTACCTGATGAGCTGGGTGATGCCGCACGACGGCCGCGCCGGGCTTGGCGGCATCGACGTCAAGGCGCTGAACATCCCCACGCAAGACGAAGCAGTCGCGCTCTATTGCGCCGAAACCGGCCGCGACGGCATTGCTGAACTTGACTGGTACTTCTCCTACAACGCCTTCCGACTCGCCTGCATTCTGCAAGGCATCGCCGGGCGGGTGCGCGACGGCACCGCCGCCAGCGCGCACGCCACGCAAATGATCGCCCGCATCCGCCCGCTCGCCATGGCGTCCTTCATGTACGCACAGAAAGCGGGCCTCAAATGAACGAGCGCCAGCGCGATCTCTTTCTCTATGTGTGGTCAGAGCGCCGCAGGCCCGGCCAAGCGCAAATCGCCTTGCGCGGCGCGATCATCGGCGCGCTCGGCGGATTGGTGTTTGCGCTGATCCTGTTCGGCGACGTCGCCAATGGCGCGCGCGGCGCTTACACCGGCATTTCCGTCATCATCCCGATTATCGAGCGCGGCGGGCTGTTGCTGCTGCTCTCCATCGGCGCCTTCGGCTTGATCGGTTTCACGTTGGCCAACCGCGTCTTCGCTTCGCAGGAAGCGATGTACCAATCCATGCTGGCGTCCGGGGCACAGGTTCCCGCACAAAAGCCGGTGATGCAAGGCGCCGACCGCTGGCCTGCTATTGCGGTCGGCATCGCGGCGGCGATCATAGCGCTCTTCATCATCATCCTTTTCGTGATGTATTGGTGAGCGCATGAGCGGACGCCAGGAACAGACCTTCCTGTGGGACTGGACGCGACGGCGCCGTCATGGGCGGCTCGCCGTCCTAATGTTCGGCCTCGCCATCGGCGCAGCCGGCGGCCTCCTCTTCGCCATCCTCATGCTTTGGGGCATGACCATGAACGGCGCCTCGTTCGGACTGAACGAAGACGAGATGTCGCCATTCATGCTGTGGCTCGGCCGCTTGCTCGGACCGACCGGCTTTCTGTTCGCCGTGTCCATTCCGGCTTTCGCGGGCCTGGGCGCATTCCTGTCTTTCCGCGTCTGGGACATGATCGAATACCGGTATCACTCCCTGCTCGACGCGGGCGTTCGTGTGCCCGACCGGAGGCCGTCGCTGACGTTCAAGGAGCGCATGCCGGCCATCATCGTGCTGGCGGTCTTCGGGCTTATCGTCCTTGGCATGCTCTACGGCCTCTGGTGGGAGCTCAACCGCGGCGCGCTCTAACGCGCGCAAGCGCTTGACGTAGGCGCAGGCGCACGGAAACACTCGCGGCCAAGGGGATATCATGCTGCATCGCGTACTCACCATGGCCGGCGCACTCGCCAGTCTCGCTTTACTCATCGGATCCGGTTTCGCTCAAGAGACCGCGCCGGCAGCGACACGCATCATCCACGCCGGCCGCCTGTTGGCAGACCCAGCGACGGGGCGCGTGCTCACCGAGCAATCCATCATTGTCGGCGCCGACGGCCGCATCGTCGGTATCGAGCCGGGCTACGTGACGCGCGACGGCGCCGAAATCATCGACCAGCGCAATCGCTTCGTGCTGCCTGGCCTCATCGACAGCCACGTCCACCTCACCAGCGAACTCGGCCCCGATCAGATCATCGAGGAAGTGACGCTCACGGCCGCCGACGGCGCACTGCGCGGCGCCCAGAACGCCCGCACGACGCTCAACGCCGGCTTCACCACCGTTGCCGATCTCGGCGCCGCGAATGACGCCATCTTCGCACTGCGCCGCGCGATCGGTGAAGGCCGGATCCCCGGCCCGCGCATCATCGCTTCCGGTTCAGCGATCACGCCGGACGGCGGCCACGGCGACGTCGCGGGCTTCTCGCCGAACGTGAACGACGCTCTGCGCAGCCCGTCCGCCTGCTCCGGCGCGGACGCTTGCCGCCGTGCGGTGCGCCGGCAAATCCAAGCTGGCGCCGACGTCATCAAGATCACCGCCACTGGCGGCGTGCTTTCCAACACCGCGGCCGGCGTCGAGCAGCAATTCAGCGACGCCGAGTTGCAAGCCATTGTCGAAGCGGCGCACGCCATGGGTCGTCGCGTCACCGCGCACGCGCATGGCGCCGGCGGCATCAACGCAGCGCTCCGCGCTGGCGTCGATAGCATCGAGCACGGCTCCTACACAGACGCGGAGTCGCTGCGCCTCTTCCGCCGCAACGGCGCGTACCTCGTGCCAACCATTCTCGCCGGCGTCACGGTGGAGGAAATGGCCGCCGCCGGCGGCGTGCTCACGCCCGCGCAAGCCGACAAGGCGCGCGAAGTCGGCACGCGCATGCGCCAGTCGATCCAGAACGCGCGCCGCGCCGGCGTCCAAGTCGCGTTCGGCACCGACAGCGGCGTCTCGCGTCACGGCGTCAACGCACGTGAATTCCAGTTCTTGGTCGAAGGCGGCTACACGCCGACCCAAGCCATCCGCCTAGCCACCGTCGACGCCGCCGATCACCTCCAGCTCAACGGCGTGGCGGGACGCATCGCCCCCGGCTATTCCGCGGACATCATCGCCGTCGACGGCGACCCCACCCAGGATGTGGAAACGCTGATGAACGTCCGCTTCGTCATGGCGCGCGGCGTGACGGCGAAGGACGAATAGTCACCTTCGCCAAACCACGCTAAGCACCCGCGCATGCTTCGCGTCCTTGCCCGCGGCGGCGCCGAAACAAATCCCGAGGACCCGGCCGCGCTGTGGTTCGATCTGGAATCGCCCACCGAGGAGGAAGAGGCGGCGGTCGAATCCTGTCTCGGCATCGATGTGCCGATCCCCTCCGAACGCACGGCGTTCGAGGAATCCGCGCGCTTCTACGAGGAAGGCGAAGCGCTTCACCTCACGATCACTCTGCTCAGCCGGCGCGATGAAGGCCCGCTCGTCTCGGGGGCCGTCACCTTCATTCTGATCGGCCAGCACCTGGTCACCGTGCGCACGATCCGCCCGCGGGCGTTCGAGATCGGAGCCAGGCGCGCCTCCGCGCGCATAGGCTCGGCCCAGACCGGCGCCGAAGTCATGCTAGCCCTGCTCGAAGGCGCCGCCGAGCGACTGGCGGATGTGCTCGCCGAGCAGACGAAAGCGGCGGACGCGCTGTCGTTGCGCATTTTCGATGAAACCGAAACCGTCGACCTGCGCCAGTCCCTGCAGGATCTTGGCCGTATCGGCGCCATCGTCGCCCTTGTGCACGACGCTCTTTCCAGCATTCAACGGCTGTTCGTTTATGCGCGCGCGCAAAAGAACAAGTACAGCATCGATCCCTCGCGCGTGTCCGCTCTCGCGCGCGATGTCGGCGAACTCGAGCGCATTGCAGAATCGATGCAGCCGCGCCTCTCATATCTGCAGGACGCGATGCTCGGCCTCATCAACGCCGCGCAAACCAACGTGTTGAAAGCACTTTCGCTCGCAACCATCGCCTTCGTGCCGCCCACGCTGATCGCTTCGATCTTCGGCATGAATTTCGCGCATATGACCTGGTTCCGCGAACCGTGGGGACCATGGGTCGGCATCGCCATGATGCTGACCGCGCCCGCGATCCTGTTCGCAATCGCCAAATGGCGGCGCTGGTTCTGAGGAACCTGCTCCGCGGCCTCGCGTTTTTCGCGCACTGGAGGTTCTGGCAAATGTTGAAGGTTTCAATCGCTGCTGCTGCGGCGCTGCTTGTCTCTGCATGCGGAACGCAAATGGGCGAACGGATGGCGTCGGGCGCCGCAATCGGCGGCGGCGCTGGCTTGCTCGTCGGCGGCGTCGGCGCAATTCCCGGCGCAGTCATTGGCGCGGGCGTGGGCGCATTCACCGATGCGGACGACGTTAATCTTGGCGAACCGGTGTGGGATGACGACGACAAAGACGACCGCGAGGATTACGCCGAGTACAAGCCCAAGTAAGTTCCACACTTAAGCCTGAAAAGAACGATAGAGGCGGCGCAATGAGGGCGCCGCCTTTTTGCTTTAGGGGAGTATCGAATGAACAAGGCTGTTCTGGTTATCGCCGCTGGCCTCGCGCTCGCCGGCTGCGGCACACAAATGGGTGATCGCATGGCTTCGGGCGCGGCGATCGGCGGCAGCGCGGGCTTGGTCGCCGGCGGCATCGGCGTCATTCCTGGCGCGCTGGTTGGCGCGGCGGTCGGCGGGCTCACCTCGCCCGAGCAAGTCAATCTCGGCGAGCCGGTTTGGGACGAAGACGACGGCGACGACGCCGAGTGATTGCTTCGGCGCGGCCGCGCGCCTAAGCCACGCGCGGCGCCCGTCTGTTCTGCGGGAGTGCCGAAGGAAAACACCATGGCTGCGCTCGAATTCACGCGCCGCTACGCGATGGCCCATCGGCTGCTGGCGACGCAAAGCGCGAAATGCGCAATTCCGCACGGACACAATGAGTTCGTCACCGTGCGGCTCGACCCCACCGGCAAGTTCACGTTCAGCGCCAAGAATTCCGCCGCGCCGTTCGAACAGATCAAGCGACGCTGGCACGCCTGGATCGACGGCCACGTCGATCACGCTCTCCATCTCGGCGAAACCGATCCGCTGATCGGTTATTTCCGCGACCACGAGCCGGCGCTCTTGAAGCAGATCATGACGTTCCAAGGCGATCCCACCACCGAAGCGCTCGCGGCCTGTTTCTTCCTCAAGCTCTCCGCCTTCGTCGCCGACGACGCCTTGCCCTTCACCGTCCGCGAAGTCCGCATCGAAGAAACGCCAACCAACACCGTTGTGGTGAACCGCGAGAATTTCGATCCCGCGACATGTGGCCTCCGTCCCGGCGCCTGGCCCTGGCGGGCCGATACAAGCATCAACGATTTCTGATCCGAATCGCGGGCTATGAGTCATCCCGGCCGGAGCCGCGAAGCGGCGTAGAGCCGGGACCCAGGGATCATAGAGCTGTGCGTTTGCTCTGGGTCCCGGGTCGCGCTTCGCGCGCCCGGGATGACTGGAGAGTTCGGTTCTCATGCAGTGGCTAACTTCCCCACAGATCGCCCCCGTCCTGATGCTCGTTGCCTCGAACGTCTTCATGACATTCGCCTGGTACGGGCACCTGAAATACCGCTCCACACCGCTGCTCATCGCCATCGTCGTCAGCTGGGGCATTGCGTTCGTGGAATATTGCCTCGCCGTCCCGGCGAACCGCATCGGCGCGGCCCACTATTCCACCGCCGAACTCAAGACCATCCAGGAAGTCGTCACTCTGCTCGTCTTCGTCGGCTTCTCCTGGCTCTATCTGCGCGAGCCGCTCGGTTGGAACCACATTGTCGGCTTTGCGCTCATCGCGCTCGGCGCCGCTGTGGTATTCCTCGGGAAAAGCGCGTCCTAAAGTTCCGCGGGAACAGCGCGCCAGCGCACTCGTTTCGCTTCAAATCCCACCCGAAGGAGCGAACCCCCATGGCGAATGAATCCAAACATGCCGTCGACGTGCTGAACGGCCTGATCAAGACGACGCTCGACAGCGTCGGCGGCTACAAGGACGCGGCCGACAACGCCGACCGGTCACGGTTCAAGGGCATGTTCTCCGAACGCGCCCTCAAGCGCGAGCAGCTTGCGCGCGAACTGCAGGAAGAAGTGCGCGCGCTTGGCGGCGATCCGCAAGAGCATCAGGGCATCGTCGGCAAGGCGCACAACAAGTTTGTCGACTTGAAGAACGCGCTCACTGGTGGCAGCGACAAGGCGGTGATCGACGAGGTCGAACGCGGCGAAGATTATATCAAGGACAAGTTCGAGGACGCGCTCGATGACGACGACCTGCCGCCGTCGGTCCGCACCAAGGTCGCTCGCGCCTACGAGAGCATCAAGGCTGACCACGACGAAGTCAGCCGCATCAAGCACACGCTGCACTGATTAGGCCCGCGCAAAGTACCAGCCGATCCACGGGGCCGCGATCGCCAAGGCGATTGCGGCCTCGACCGCTGCGCTCAGCCGATTGAATTTCGTGTCGGCGCCATCGAGCAGCATCGCCAACACCCGCCCGCCGCTCGAGCCGGCCCAGCCCGCGCCCAGCGCAGCGGCAGCGCCGGTCGCTGCAACGCCAACGACATACTCCCCCGCCGTCAAATACATCAGCGTCATGATCAACGCGATGGCGTGCACGCCGAGAAAGACGCCGCCATAGGTCGCGCGGAATTCCGCAAAGCCGCCGCCCTGCTCGTCCGGCTTCAGCCGCACGAAACGCGCCGCCCATTTCGGGTCGTACAGCGCACGCACGCCGAGGCCAGCGCCGAACGCCAAGGCCAGCGCGTTCAACACCCAGAGGAATGTCATCAACGCGCGCCGGGCAGGCTTTCGCCTTCCTTCTTGCGGCGCGGCGACCAGCCGTACTTGCCAAGTTCGCTGAGCGCGATCGAGCGGCAATGCACTTCATCCGGCCCGTCCGCCAGGCGCAGCGTGCGGATGCCGGCGTAGGATTTCGCCAAACCAAAGTCCTGCGAAACGCCAGCGCCGCCGTGCGCCTGGATCGCATCGTCGATGATCCGCAGCGCCATGCGCGGCGCCGCCACCTTGATCATCGCGATCTCATCCTTGGCGACCTTATTGCCGGCGATGTCCATCATCCACGCCGCTTTGAGGCACAACAGCCGGCACATCTCGATATCGATGCGCGCCTCGGCAATGCGCTGTTCCCACACCGAGTGTTCCGCGATGGTCTTGCCGAACGCCACGCGCGTCGTGATGCGCCGGCACAGCGCCTGCAGCGCCATCTCCGCCGCGCCGATCGTGCGCATGCAATGGTGGATGCGGCCTGGGCCCAAGCGCCCCTGCGCGATCTCGAAC
>DASPMA010000220.1:0-9433 GCA_035627335.1 Binatia bacterium | reverse complement strand
CTCCCAAGGGGCGTCGTCGGACGCCGTTTGGAGCGGTTAACGAGCGCTCATGCCCCTTTCTTCCCGAGCATCGAAAAATTCGCCCCCGTCATACGATTTCCAGTGCTTGCCGGTCCCCGGACCCCCTGCTAGCACCCGCAGCCCATGCCCCAAGCTTCGCCCGTGATGAACGTGATGATCGCCGCCGCGCGGAAAACCGCGCGCGCGCTGACGCGCGATTTCGGAGAGGTCGAAAATCTTCAGGTGAGCCGCAAGGGCCCGAGCGATTTTGTCTCCTCCGCCGATCTCAAAGCGGAGAAAACGCTGTTCGAGGAACTCTCCAAAGCGCGGCCGGGCTACGGCTTCGTGATGGAGGAGCGCGGCGCGGTTGAAGGCACCGACAAAACCAATCGCTGGCTGGTCGACCCGCTCGATGGCACCTCGAATTTTCTGCATGGCATTCCGCATTGGGCCGTCTCGATCGGACTCGAACGCGAAGGCGTGCTGATTGCTGGCGTCATCTACAATCCTGTACGCGACGAACTCTTCTGGGGAGAGAAGGGAGCGGGCGCTTATCTCAACGACAAGCGCCTTCGCGTCGCTGCGCGCAACGACATGCGCGACGCGCTGTTCGCCACGGGCACGCCGTTCCACGGCAAGCCGGGACACGAGCAGTTCCTGACGGAAATCGAGCGCGTCATTTCCAAGAGCGCCGGCATTCGCCGCTGGGGCTCGGCCGCGCTCGATCTCGCCTACGTCGCCGCCGGGCGTTTCGACGGCTACTGGGAACGCGGGCTCAATGTGTGGGACATCGCCGCGGGCGCTGTGCTTGTACGCGAAGCGGGCGGCGTCGTCACCGAACCCGACGCCGGCGACTTCATGAAGAGCGGCGCTATCCTTGCGTCAAACAACGCTCTCTCGCCGCAGCTTCAGCAAACGCTTCGCGGTTGATCCGCGCCGCGCGCTCGTAGACACTGAGGCACGGCCTCCGCGCGGAGGGTGCGGGAGGCAGCGTGTCGCAACCCAAAAAGCGATCGAACTGGGAAGTTGCAGCTTTTGCGGCGCCGGCCGCGCCGCTGCTGGCGCTCTCGCTGCCGACGATTATTTTTTTGCCGCCCTATTTCGCTTCGCATTTAGGCATCCCGCTTTCGGTAGTGTCCGGGCTGTTTCTTGGCGCGCGGGTGTTCGATCTGCTGATCGATCCGATGATGGGCGGCATCCAAGATCGCACCGAGCATGCGTTCGGACGGCGCCGCATCTGGCTCGCCGCCACCTGCATGCCGCTGATGTTCGCGATCTGGTGGGTGTTCCTGGGATTGCCTCCAGGCGTCGCGCATTGGCAAGCGACGGCGGCCGTCTTCCTGCTCTACTTCATCGGCGCGGCGATGATCATCGCCCATCTGGGCTGGGCCGGCGAACTCATCCCCACTTATCACGGCCGCACGCACGTGCTCGGCATGGTGCAGACCGCAAGTATGGTCGGCCAGGTCCTGATGCTGCTGATCGCAGGCGCGGCGGCGCAGACCGCCGTCGCCAACGGCAACACCGCAGCCGTGCACGCTATGGGCTGGACGCTGATCTTCCTGCTGCCAGCTACAACCCTAGTGGCGCTGATGGTGCGCGAACAGCAACGTCCGCCACAGCCGCATCTGACGCTCGCCGAGCAGTTCCGCGTGCTGTTCAACAACAAGACGGCGCAGCGTGTGTTGCTGCCTGATTTGCTGCTCGGCATCGCGCAAGGCGTCTCCGGCGGGCTTTTCCTGTTCTACTTCCAGTTCGTTCTCGGTTTTGAACGTGAGTCGCAGACGCTGTTGGCGATCTACTTCCTCGCCGGACTCGTCGGCGTACCGATCTGGTGGGTCGCCGCGCGCAAGTTCGGGAAACACCGCGGCTTGCAAGCGGCGATGATCTACACCGCCGTAACCACCGCCCTACTCTTCGTTCTGCCCCCTGAGAACTTCATGATCGTTGGCCCGTTCATGGCAATCGCCGGCCTCGCGCAAGGGGGCGGCGTCTTGTTGACGCGTGCGTTGATGGCCGATGTCGTGGACGAAGACGAACTCGCGTGCGGCGCTCGGCGCTCCGGACTCTATTTCGGCCTGCTGCTGACGACCTCGAAGCTCGGCATCGCCTCAGGCCCGATCACTTACGCGGTCCTCGGGCTTGTCGGTTTCGTTGCGGACGAAGGCGCGCAGAATTCGCAACTGGCGCTGGACACGCTGAGCTACCTCTTCATCGGGGCGCCGATTGTGCTGTGTCTGCTGACTGCGTGGTCACTGCAGAACTATCCGCTGGACGAGGAACGGCAGCGTCAGCTCGCCGCGGCCATCGAAGCGCGCCACGCGGCGAACAGCGAGAACACTCTGGGTCCCGTCACCAAATAGCGGCGCCACAGCCTCGCCGGTTCCGCCGCCAGGCGATGCAGCCATTCCAGCCCCGCTCCCCGCATCCAGCGCGGAGCGCGTTCGGCGCGTCCGGAGAGGAAATCCAGCGCCGCGCCAACGCAAAGCCCGACGCCCGTCGCGCCGCCATGCTGCGCGATCGCGTAGGCGATCATCTCCTGCTGCGGCGCGCCTACGCAAATGAACGTAAAGCGCGAAGGCTGCACGGCGGCAAAGGCAGCCGCGCGCACGATCTCTTGCGGATCGCGCTTCAGGCCCATCGGCGGGCGATGCCAGCGCACGTTGCTCAAGCGATAGCGGCGTTTGAGTTGGGCAACGGCGAGATCGTCGCCGCCAATAATGGTGATCGGCTCATCAGGCTCGACAACCGTATCGAGCAGGCGCTCGGCCAAGTCCGAACCCGCAGCCACCGGCAGCGCGATACCCACGCGCCTGGCGAGGCCTTCGAGGATGCGGCTGTCGTTCAGCAGCAGCCACGCCGATTCATAGAGCGGGCGCCGCGCCGGCTCAGCTGCAAGACCCACGACATGGTCGACGTTCGGCGTCACGACGTATGAGAACGACGCGCCCAGGCTTGCGCGCGCGGCGATCGCGTCGGTCGCCGCGTCGAGATCCAGCGCGCTGAATTTGAGATTCAGGAAATCCACGCCGCGCTCGGCGCGCGCGCTGCCGTCGAAAGCCATTGCGATTAACCCAAACGCAGCATTAACGCCGTTTGAGCGCCCTATGCAGAAACCGGGCCGGATGTATCGCATCGAGCGAGAACTGCGATAAAGGCGCGGGTTCGCCGCAAATTTCCGAGGCAATTCGCTCGCCTAGCAGCGGCGCGAACGTCAATCCACGCGCGCCAAGGCCGCCAATAACGTAAACGCCGCGATGCGCCGGCGGCGGCTGATCTGTTTCAATTTTGCGCCCATGCGCCAGCGCTTCGTACTGCGCAAACCACGCCGGCGCGTCCGGCAAAAGTCCCGCAATCGGCAAGCGATCTGGCGTCGTCGCGCGCAGCGAAGCGCGCGAGTGCAATTTGGCTGGATCTATCGAAGCTGCGATGTCTGGAGCTAATTCTGACAACGCAGCGATGTTACGCGCGCGCGCGCCATTGACAGCGGGCGCCGCGCTGACTGGCGAGGACGCCGGCGGTCCATAGTGATCGAAGGTCGCGCCAAACAGCACGCCGCCTTCGAACGGAGCGACATAGTTGCCCCGCACGAGCGCGCGATCCAGCCTAGCGCCCTCCCCCCACTCGATCTGCCCGCAGGACAAGGTGATCGGCAAGAACGACGCCGGCGCAAACCGCGTCAACGCAGCGCCGCAGGCAAGCACGACTGCGTCCGCCTTCAGCATCGCGCGCCCATCATCCGCGCGCAGAACCCATCCCTCGCCGCTGCGGTCGAGCGACTGGACCTCCGCTTCGAACTGCACCTGCGCGCCGCGCAACATACCTTCAACCGCAGCGCATGGCCGGACCACGCCGGCCCGCCGATGAAGCGCAACGTCATGCGCCAGCTCGACCAACCAATCGTCCGGCAACGGCGGATCGTTCAGCTGAAGAAAGAATGCCGTCTGCTTGCTCGCTTCCGCGCGCTGCTCGACGCCGCACGCGTCGAACACGCCGAGCGCTTCGTACGCCGCGACCGCATGCAGATAGGCCGCAAGAAATAACTCGCTCAACGGCCCGCGATCGAGCCGCGGCATCACCAGTCCAGCCGGATTGCCGCTGGCACCGGCGCCGAGTTCTCGAGCGCCTTCCAGCACAATCGTTTCGACTCCGCGCCGAACCAACGCCCGTGCACACGCCGCGCCCGCAATGCCGGCGCCGATGATGGCGACACGCTTGGGGTGAGCTGCGGCGTACGGGTAGATGTTGGAAGCGCCTGTCCCTCCGCCGGCATTGTGGCTTCCGGTGCCGCTTTTTGCGAGCGAAGGCGGAGGCGTTTCGAGTCTCGCCTCCAGCCGCTCGCGCTTGCCGCCATAGCCCGACTTTTTCTCCACCCCGAATCCAGCGGCCTTGAGCCCCCGCCGGACGTCGCCGGCCACGCTGAATGTCGCCGCCCGCGCGCTTGGCGCTGAAAGCCGTGCGACCTGACGCAAAACTTCGGGCGTCCACATGGCCGGATTTCTCGACGGCGCGAAGCCGTCAAGAAACCAAGCGTCGAACGCGCCGCGCATGCCGGCGAGCACCTGTTCTGCCTCACCGACGAAAAGCGTCAGGGCGAAACGATCATCCTCGAACCAGATTCGCTGCGGCGCGTAGGCGCGCACGGGCCAACGGGCGAGCAGCGCTTGCGCCAGAGCTGCGACTTCGGGAAAGCGCGCGAGCGCGCGCTCGGCGTCCGCCTTTGCGAGCGGGAATGCCTCGATGCTTGAGATATGCAATGTTGCATGGGGGGCGCGTGTCGCTTTCCAAGCACGCCAAGCGGCCAAAACATTCAAACCGCTGCCAAAACCCAGTTCGCAAATCGCGAAGCGGTCGCGCCCGCGCCACGCGTCGGGGAGACCAGTTCCTTGAAGGAACACGTGCTCTGATTCCGCGAGCCCGCCCGCGTCGGAGAAGTAGACGTCGCCGATTTCGGCGGCGCGCGGGGCGCCCGCTTCGCTCCATTCCAAACGCGGCAGTGGCGGCAGGCGCGGCATCACACGCTCAATAGCAAACGGGCCGCTCTTTCGAGCGGCCCGTCGCTACGAATCTATGTCGTAAGACGCTTACGGCGTGGTGGCCGGCGGCGTGGTCGTGCCGTCAGCCGGAGCAGCCGCCGGGTCAGCCGGAGCCGCCGCCGGGTCAGCCGGAGCTTCCGCGGGAGCTTCCGCAGGAGCAACCGCTTCTTCGGTTGCCGCCGGATCTTCTTCCACGGTCGTCGTTTGGCCGCAGGCCGCGACGCCGAAGGCGAGAACGGCAGCGGCGGCAGCCGCCATGCCCAACTTGAACTTCGTCATAGGTACTACCCCTCGTCTCAGCGCCGGGGTCTGCCCCCAACGCGGGAGCCGACTCCATGCCAAGGATTAACCGTGCTGGCAAGCGCCCAGGGGGTTCAAGGGCATCCATATTTGCATAGCCCCGAGTCGTTGCATCAAGCCTCGGCGGCGGCTGCCAGCGCCTCTTCCAGCTGCGCGAAAGAGGGTTGCAGGGGCGTGGGCACGGAGCCGCGCCCGATCTCTACTGAAACTTGCGCGGCGTTGCCGTGCAAGTGCGCGACGAGCACGTCGCGGATGATCTTGTAAAACTGCGCGTCGTGTTCAGTCACCGCGTTCAAACGCACAGCGATCGGGCCGACGATGCCGTAAGCGAGGAACACGCCAAGGAACGTGCCGACAAGCGCCTTGCCGATCATGAGGCCAAGGATTTCCGGCGGTTCGTTGATCGCGCCCATGGTTTTGACGATGCCAAGCACTGCCGCGACGATGCCGAGCGCAGGCAGGCCATCGGCCATTGTCTGCAATGCGTGCGCGGCGTGCAGGCTTTCGTGGTGATGTTTCTCGATCTGCTTTTCCATGGCGTCTTCGACCTGATGGGGATCGTCGAGGTTCATGGTCATCATGCGCAGCGTGTCGCAGATGAAATCGACCACGAAGTGGTCTTTGCAGAGCTTGGGATACTTCTGAAAGATCGCGCTTTCGTTCGGCTTCTCGATGTGCTGCTCGAGCGCTACGACGCCCTTGGTCTTCATCAGCTTGGTCAGCTGGAACAGGAGAGCGAGGAGGTCCGAGTAGTCCTTCTTGTTCCACTTGGGGCCAGACATGACTTTGCCGACGCCGCCGCCCACGGCCTTGAGACCGTTCATGTCGTTGGAAATGATGAGCGCGCCAAGCGCGGCGCCGCCGATCATCATGAACTCCATCGGCGCTGCTTCGAGCAGCACTTCGAAATGGCCGCCGGCCAGCATAAAGCCGCCGAAAACCATGGCGAAGACGACAACGAGGCCAATGATGGGAAACATGGATAACGCGCGTTTAACTCTGAGAGCCCAACCAGAGCCGCTTATGCACCACCGCGCTTAACGCGCCGTTTCGGTTGATGATTTGAAAAGCTAAACCCAATTAAGACCGATGACCGATCTCTCGGAATTCCCAATCACCAGGCGCTGGCCGCCGCAGCATCCCGATCGTATCCAGCTCTATTCGCTGAACACCCCGAACGGCGTGAAGGTCTCGATTGCACTGGAAGAGCTGGAGCTGCCGTACGAACCACACCTGGTAAACTTCAGCAAGGGTGATCAGAAAACATCCGAGTTCCGGTCGCTCAACCCTTATGCAAAGATCCCCGCCATCATCGATCCCAACGGTCCCGACGGCCGGCCGCTGCCGCTCTTCGAGTCAGGCGCGATCTTGCTTTATCTCGCCGAGAAGACCGGGCGCCTGTTGCCGAAAGAAGCCCAGCGCTATGAGATGATCAAGTGGCTGTTCTTTCAGGTGGCAGGCGTTGGCCCGATTTTCGGGCAACTCGGCTTCTTCAAGATATTTGCGGGCAGCGCAATCGAAGACCGGCGTCCGCTGGAACACTACAGCGCGGAAAGCAGAAAGCTCCTCGAAGTGATGGATGCTCATCTCAACGGACGCACCTGGATTATGGGCGATGCGTACACGATAGCGGACATCGCGATGATCGGACCCGTGCGCAACCTGATCGGCTATTACGGCGCGCGCGATTTGGTTCAATTCGACACGCTGGAGCACGTTCCCGCCTGGCTCGAACGCGGCCTAGCCCGCCCGGCCGTGCAGCGCGGCCTTAAAATTCCATCGCGTCAGTAGCGTTCGCAAGCTTCACATGAAGCCCATGTCGCGCTCATAGGTCACGAAGCGCCGGCCGGCGTCGACATAGATGGTTTGGCCCGTAATCGCCGGACTCTCGATCAGGAAGCGCACGGCGTGCGCAATGTCTTCCGCGGTCGGTCCGTATTTGAGCGGAGTTTGCGCGTGCAGGCGTTTGTAGTCGTCCTCGCTCTGTCCTGGCGCCGCCAGCACATAGCCAGGCGCGACGGCGTTCACCCGCACCCGGGGCGCCAATGCGCGCGCCAGCAGCTCGGTCGCGCCAGAAAGCGCGTACTTTGAAAGCGTGTAGGAGAAGTGATCCGGATACGGGTTAGCCAGCTTGAAATCGAGAAAATTGACGACGGCGCCGCGCTCATGTTCCGGCAGCGCTTCCGCGAACTCCCGCGCCAACAGCGATGGCGTCAGCGCGTTGACGCCGATGTGCCGCTGCAGCGCCGCTTCGCTCAACGTGTCGATCGTGTCGTGCTCGAATATGGCGGCGCAGTTCACCAGGGCTGACAGCGGCGCGCCGGCGGCTTCAACCGCGCGGCCGATCAAGGTCGCGCGCTCCGCGGCGTCGCCGAGTTCGGCGCGCACCAGCGCCGACGCGCCGCTCGCGTCGCGCACTTCGTTCGCCACGGCCTGCGCCGCGCGTTCGGAACGATTGTAGTGGATGACGACGCCCCAACTGGCGCGCGCGAGATCCAGCGCCACCGCGCGTCCCAAGCGCTTGCCGGCGCCGGTGACCAGCGCCCAACTCATGTGCGCTCTCTCCGAATGCACACGCTGACGACGCCGTCGCCGGAGAGCACAGACGGCTTTTTCACCGTCACTTCCACCCAGCGCGCGCGAGGGCTGAGCGACAGACAATGTCCCGCCACGCGATCGGCCAGCGTCTCGATGAGGTGCGCCGGTTCACCAAGATCGTCGCGGATGAAATGGATGATGCGATCGTAATCGACCGTCGCGCCAATGCGGTCCTGTTCGACGTAGTGTGGCGGCTCGGCCAGCGCCAGCGACACGCAAATGCGCACTTCCTGCGGCGTGGCGCGTTCTGGCTCGGGCACGCCGACGCGAACGAGGGCCTTGGCGTCGTCTATGCGAATAATGTGAAGATCGGCCATGACCAACAAGATAGTCAGCCGAAGGCGATGAGACCAGCGCCGGCCGCGACGATCACAGCGCCAATCCAGCGTCTGAAGCCCAGCCGTTCGCCCAGGAACAGGAAAGCGATCAATGCGCCGAACACCACCGAGGTCTCGCGCAGCGCTGTCACTTGCGCGATCGGCGCGAATGTCTGCGCCCACAGGACGAGCCCGTAGCCCAGGAAACTGATTACGCCGATGGCCAGGCCGCGGATCGGCTGCACCATGGCGTCGGTCCAAAGCTGGCGTCCGCGCCGCCAGTACGCAAACGCGATCATCGGCACGCCCATGACGCCCGACGTCCACGCAACATAAACAAGCGCATCGCCGGCCACGCGGGCGCCAAGTGCGTCGACAAGTGAATAAGCCGAAATGCAAAGGCCGATGCTGAGCGCCCAAAGCGTCGCCTTCAGCGGGGCGCGCGGGCTAAAGCCGACGCAAAGCACGCCGACCGAAACCAGCGCCACGCCTGCCATCTTCACCGGCGGCGGGATTTCCTGCACCGCCACCGCTGCGCCGAGCGCCACCAGCAACGGCGCCGAGCCGCGCGACAGCGTATAGATATGGCTCATGTCGCCGGCGTCATACGCGTTGAACAACGTGTACCAGTAGACAAGATGAATCAGCACGGAAGCCGCGAGATAGGGCCACGCCTCGGCGCGCGGCGCACCCCATATCGCCGCGATCACGGCCCAGGTGAGGATGCCGCCGACAGCGATCAGGAACGCGTCGGCAATGCGATCGCCGCGCCCGCCTTTCAGCGCGGCATTCCAGCTGGCATGGATGAGCGCCGACGTGAGGGCGGCGCCGATGGCGAGCGGAGGCATGAACTCCTTGCGTAGAACACGTCGCGTTGAGTCACGCCAGTTTACGCAGCGTCGCGCTCAATGACTCCCCGCCCCCTTGCGGGGCGGGGTTGGGGCTGGGGGTAACGGCCGTGTTCTTTCCCGATGATCTGCCGCCCGCACCCCCGCCCGTCGCGCTCCGCGCGACACCCTCCCCGCAAGGGGGAGGGTTGTCTTTGCTTTCGCTTCACTCTTTGGTTTGAACGCGGGGAGACGCCCATGAGCGCACAGGAATTCGACGTCATCGTCTTTGGCGCGACCGGCTTCACCGGAAAGCTGGTTGCCGAGCACTTGCTGCGCACCTACGGCCCAGAGG
>DASPMA010000219.1:0-3496 GCA_035627335.1 Binatia bacterium | reverse complement strand
ATCAACGGCATGCTCGCCTCGCTCGATCCACACTCCTCCTACATGGACGCGTCCGAATACCGCGACATGCAGACCACCACCCGCGGCGAGTACGGCGGCCTCGGCATCGAAGTGACGAGCGAAGACGGCGTCGTGCGCGTCGTCTCCCCGATTGACGGCACCCCCGCCGCGCGCGCCGGCATCCAAGCCGGCGACTTCCTCACCGCCATCGACGGCGAGACCATTGTCGGTCTCACGCTGAACGAAGCCGTGCAGCGCATGCGCGGCCAAGCCGGCACCTCGATCGTCGTGACGGTTGCGCGCGAAGACGTTGATCCGTTCGACGTGACGCTCACCCGCGAAATCATCAACGTGCGCGCGGTGACCGCGCGCGTCGAGGGCGGCGATATCGGCGTCATCCGCATTTCCACCTTCAACGAGCGCACCAGCTCCATGCTCGCCGACGCCATCCGCCAAGTGCGGCGCGACACCGGCGGGCGCCTGCGCGGCGTGGTGGTCGATCTGCGCAACAACCCCGGCGGCCTCTTGGATCAAGCGATCGAAGTGTCGGACGCCTTCCTCGATGGCGGCGAAGTGGTTTCCACGCGCGGCCGGCAGCCGGAAGACGTGCAGCGTTACAATGCGCGCCGCGGCGAAGATCTCGCCGGCGTGCCGGTGGTCGTGCTGATCAACGGCGCGAGCGCTTCGGCGGCGGAAATCGTCGCCGGCGCGCTGCAAGACCGCAACCGGGCGCTCATCGTCGGCACGGATTCCTTCGGCAAGGGTTCGGTGCAGACCGTCATCCCGCTGCAAGGCGGCCGCGACGGCGCGCTGCGTCTCACCACCGCGCGCTACTACACGCCAGCTGGCCGCTCCATCCAGGGCGCGGGCATCACGCCGGACATGGAAGTCGCTGCGCGCCGCGTCAGCGCCGAAGACATCGCGCGCCTGCAACGCCTCGGCGTCAGCGAAGCGGATCTGCCGAATGCGCTCGACAATGACTCGGGTGCGCAACGTCGTGCGATCCACATGCCCGACGATCAGCCGCCGGAAAACTGGGACACGGAAGAGGACTATCAGCTCTCGCGCGCGATGGATTTCCTGCGCCAGGGTGTCGTTGCCCAACGTCTGCGCGAGCGTGATGGAACCACCGTGGCGGCGACTCGCGCCGGCCGTTAAGACTTCGGCAACGCTGCTTAACGCGCGCCGCACCGCGATAGTGACGCGTTAGCCGAATTCGGCGATTCTTCACGGCGATGATTCGCCAGAAAGTGCGCCTGCCGCCGTCGATGCAACGCGCGGCGGCAATGCGCGCAAAACCCAAGCGCAGCTTGCCGAAGATCGACCAGCGCGTCGCGGCGTTCGGTGCGTGCGCACTTGTCGCGCTGCTCGCGTTCGGCGCCATCCAGGTATTCGGCGATCCGAGCGCAGCCGGTCCGCGCCGCGTGCTCTCGCTGGCGCCGACCGATGCGGCCGCGAGTGCGCCGAGGGTGAATTTTTCCGACGCGGCCGAAGAGGGCTTCGAACTCGAGCAATACCTCGCCGAAGAGCTGCCCTATTCCGGAGAGATGGGCGAGATCGACTCCAATGGTGAATTGCGCGTCGCGGTAGTCGACGCTCCGCCTGCCGCGAACCGTTCCACCGCCTCGCCGCTGCCGCGGGCGCCGCTCGCCGGTCTCTTCGAGCGCGGCCCGAACGGGCCAATCCCGATCGTCGCCGCAAACGGGCGCACGCCGGCACAAGCCTACGCGCGGCCGTTCACGCCGCGGGCCGAGCGGCCAATGGTCGCCGTCATCATCGGCGGCCTTGGCTTCAACGCGCGCACCACCACGCAGGCGATCGATGAATTGCCGCCGGAAGTGACGCTCTCGTTCGTTCCCTACGCCGACAATCTGCAAGTCTGGATCGACCGCGCTCGCGCCGCCGGTCACGAAGTGCTGCTCGAACTGCCCATGGAACCGTTCGATCCGGACGCCGATGACACCGGTCCGCAAACACTGCTCGCCTCGGCGTCATCACAGCAGAACGTGGCACGGCTCGAACAACTGCTCTCGCGCGGCGCGGGTTATTTTGGCGTCACTAACTATCAGGGCGCGCGCTTTGCCACGTCTGCGCAGGCGTCCGCCCCCGTTGTGCAGGCGCTGCGCAGGCGCGGCCTTGTGTTCGTGACTTCCGGCATCGGCCAGCGCACGGCGCTCAGCGTCGAAGCCCAGCGCGCCGGACTCCCCGTCACTGCGGCGGATCGGCTGATCGACGTTCGCCAGGAGGCCGACGCCATCGACGACCAGCTCCTCAATTTGGAGGCGCTTGCGCTGCAGAATCACAGCGCAATCGGCGCCGGCTTCGCGTATCCCGTGACCATCGCACAGGTCGGCCGCTGGGCCCGGGACATCGCTTCGCGCGGTTATCAATTGGCGCCAGCGTCGGCCGTGCTCAATGCACGCGCCGCGCGCCGATGACAGAACCGAGAGATACGAAACGCTACCGCCCCAACGTCGGACTCGCGCTGTTTCATCGCGAGGGGCTCGTGTTTTTGGGCAAGCGCGCCGGCACGGAAGGCCCCTATCAATGGCAGATGCCGCAAGGCGGCGTCGACCGCGGCGAAAGCACTGTCGAAGCGGCCTACCGTGAACTCGAAGAAGAGATCGGCGTGCGCGCCGAGCATGTCGACTTGCTCGAAGAGACCGCGGACTGGCTCTATTACGATTTCCCCACGGAAGTGCGCGCCAAGATGAAACATCGCGGGCGCAATCTGGGGCAACGGCAGAAATGGTTCGCGCTGCGCTTCAAGGGGCGTGACTCGGACATTAGACTCGATACACACACGCCAGAGTTCATAGACTGGCGCTGGGCGCCGCTCGAAACTGCGCCGGACTTGGTGATCCCGTTCAAGCGCCCCACCTACGAAGAAGTGGCGCGGCGGTTCAAGAAATACAGCGCGGGGGTGTCGAAATGATTCCGAGTTCGGCCGCCGCGGACGCATCGTTCGCCGCATGAAGCGCGCTTCCGTCGTCACGCCCGTCGTGTTCGTGCACGGCGCATTCTGCGGCGGCTGGGCGTTCGACGCCTTCCGCGAACCGTTCGAAGCGGCCGGCTTCGAAACGCACGCGCCGAACCTGCCCTTCCACGAACGCGGCGCCGATCTCGAACAGCTCGCGCAGACCGGGTTGAAGGACTACGCACAGTCGGTCTCACACTACGTGCGCGGCTTGCGTGCGCCGCCCGTGCTTGTTGGCCATTCGCTCGGCGGCCTGGTTGTTCAGCTCGCCGCGATCCACGCGCCTGTCGCGGGCCTCGTCTTGCTTGCGCCGTCCGCGCCATGGGGCGTGCCGCCGACAACGCTCGACGAGCAAACGCATCAGTTTGGACTGACGCTGCTCGGCGATTACTGGCGCAGGCCGATTCCGCCAGACTATCGCGTTGCGCGCTCCACCACGCTCGACCGCCTCACGCGTGAGGATGCGCGCCGCGCCTTCGCGCGCTTCGTGCCGGAGAGCGGGCGCGCCATCCGCGAAGC
>DASPMA010000218.1:0-3496 GCA_035627335.1 Binatia bacterium | reverse complement strand
GCATTGAGCGGGGTGCGCAGTTCGTGACTCATGTTGGCGAGAAACTGCGTCTTGGCTTTGTTGGCGCCGTCTGCGGCCAGCCGCGCCACACGCTCTTCCGCCAGTGCGGCCTGCGCCGCCTGCACTTTGGCGTTCTGCAGGATGAGGTACGCCACGGCGGGCGGCGCCACCAGCAGCACGATCACCGCCGTGCCCAGCGGCGTATATGGCGTGTGCCCTGGCGCGATGACGACGTTGATTAGATAGTCGAGCGCGACAACGACCGTCAGGATCATGCCCGAAAGTATCGCAACGCGAACGATCTGCTGTCTGGTCACTGGCGCCACATGAATCGCTGCGACCGCACACTTGCGAAAACCTGTTAAGGAATTCTGCGCGTGTTCAAACGCGCCTCAGGCCGGTGAGACGGCGGGGCGCGGGCGCTTCCTTGCGGAACTCGGCGCGCCCGCCGTCGTTGCCCCCTGAGAGGGGCGGCCCCGTGCACATCGACCTTACCGGCAAACGCGCGCTCATCACCGGCGCCAGCTCCGGCCTCGGCGCGGCCATGGCGCAAGCGTTCGCCGCCGCCGGCGCGCGCGTCGCGCTCAATCACCTTGCGGCGCGGGAGCAGGCAGGAACCCTCGTTGAGACGATCGTCGGCTGCGGCGGCGAAGCGTTCGCCGTCGATTCCGATGTCAGCGACGCCGCCGCCGTTCAGGCGATGTTCAATCGCATCGACGGCGCCTGGGGCGGCCTCGACATTCTGGTCAACAATGCCGGCATCGAGGGCGCGCGTGCACCGGCCTGGGACGGCGACCCCGCGGAGTGGATGCGCGTGATCGAGGTCAATCTGAAGGGCGCCTATCTTTGCGCGCGCCAAGCGCTGCGGCGCATGACGGCGCAGCGCTCGGGCGTCATCCTCAACATCTCCAGCGTGCATGAACGCATCGCCTGGTCCGGTTACAGCGCCTACGCGGCCAGCAAGGCCGGCCTCTCGATGCTCTCGCAAACGCTCGCACAGGAAGCGGCGCCTTTCGCGGTGCGCGTGCTCTGTATCGCGCCGGGCGCCATTCGCACGCCGATCAACGAGCATGTCTGGACCGATCCGCAACAACGCGCGGACCTTTTGGACAAAATTCCGCTGCGCCGTATCGGCGAGCCGCAGGACATTGCCGGCATCGCCGTCGTGCTGGCTTCCGATGTCGCCAGCTACATGACGGCGACATCGGTTTTCGTCGACGGCGGCATGACCGCCTATCCCGATTTCGCGCACGGAGGCTGAACTCATGGCGCGCGGCCCGCGCATCGAGGACTACGCCATCATCGGCAACATGCTGTCCGCCGCCCTCGTCAGCCGCGACGGGTCGATCGACTGGCTGTGCTTGCCGCGGTTCGATTCTCACGCATGTCTTGCGGCGCTGCTCGGCTCGCCGGAGAACGGGCGCTGGAAAATTGCCCCTGCCGCCGGCGGCGCGCGCATATCGCGCCGGTATCTCAAAGACAGCGCCGTGCTGGAAACGCGATTCGAAACCGATACCGGCGTCGCCACCGTCACCGATTTCATGCCCGCCAGCGCCGACGAGGATCAGATCGACCTCATCCGCATTGTCCGCGGCGAACGCGGCGTCGTCGATATGAGCATGGATCTGACGCTGCGCTTCAGCTACGGCCGCGTCATTCCCTGGGTGCAGCGCCGCGATTACGGAGTCAGCGCCGTCGCCGGTCCGGACGCGATCGAGATCACAACGCGCGCCCCGCTGCGCGGGAAAAACATGCACACCTCCGCTGACTTCAAAGTCGCCGCCGGCGAGCGGGTGCCGTTCACGATGTCCTATCATCCCTCGCACAAGCAGGCGCAGTTCACGCCGGACAGCAGCCAGAGCCTGGATGAAACGCTGGCTTTCTGGGCCGAATGGGTCCGGCGCGGAAGTTTCGACGACATGCCCCCGCCGCTGCGCGAGCCGGTGGTGCGTTCGCTGATCACGCTGAAGCTGCTGAGCTTCGGCCCGACCGGCGCCATCGTCGCGGCGCCGACGACCTCTTTGCCGGAGGAGATCGGCGGGACACGCAACTGGGACTATCGCTATTGTTGGATACGCGACTCGGCTCTCACCCTGTTTGCGCTTTTGAACGCCGGTTATCGCGACGAAGCCGAAGCCTGGCGGCGCTGGCTGCTGCGCGCGATCGCCGGCCATCCGCAGCAACTGCAGGTGCTTTACGGACTCGGCGGCGAACGCTGGCTGCCGGAATTCGAGATTCCCTGGCTGTGCGGCTACGAAGACAGCCGTCCCGTGCGTGTCGGCAACGCCGCCGCCGACCAGATCCAGCTCGACATTTACGGCGAGTTGCTCGACACCTTGCATGCCGCGCGCGAAGCCGCGCTGCAGCCGCACGCCGAAGCCTGGGCGCTGCAAAAGGTTCTGCTTTCCCACCTCGAAGAGCGCTGGCGCGAACCGGACCGCAGCATCTGGGAAATCCGCGGCGAACCGCGCGCCTTCACCCATTCGCGCGTCATGTGCTGGGTTGCGTTCGACCGCGCCATCGCCAGCGCCGAGCACTTCGGCCTGGAAGGCCCCGTTGAGCGCTGGCGGCGCGTGCGCGCCGACATTCACGAGGACGTCTGCGCCAACGCCTTCAGCGCCGCCAAGAACAGCTTCGTCCAGTACTATGGCGGCGATGATCTCGACGCGAGCGCGCTGCTGATGCCGCAGCTCGGCTTTCTGCCGCCGCACGATCCGCGTGTCATTGGCACCATCGCCGCCATCGAACGCGAACTCGTGTCCGGTCCGCTGGTGCGCCGCTATTCCACCGACACCGGCGTGGACGGTCTGAAGGGCGATGAAGGCGCGTTTCTGGCCTGCAGCTTCTGGCTGGTGGACGCCTACGTGCTGTGCGGACGTCTCGACGACGCGCATGCGCTGTTCGATCGTTTGCTAGCGCTGCGCAACGATGTGGGCCTGTTGGCGGAAGAATATGATGGCCGCGCCGGCCGCCAGCTCGGCAATTTTCCCCAAGCCTTCTCGCACATCGGGCTGATCAATTCGGCGCACAATCTGGTCAAGCGCAAAGGGCCAGCCTTGCAGCGCGCGGAAAGAATCGCGCCCAAGCATGCGCAACGCGTGCACGGCGAGACCTGAGCGCCATGAACGAAACGGACGTTACGCTCACCTGCGTGCTAGCCGGTGAGGCGGAGGCGCGCGGCGTGATGATCTCGCGACGACAACTGGCAATGGCGGCTTCTTCCGCCAAGCGCGCCGGCAAGGCGCGCCGCATCGCCTATGGCCAACGTGATCGCTCCAAGCCGGCCCTGCTGTGGACTTGGCTCGCCTACGTCGTCGCCGCTTTCGCGGTTGGCCTCGGCCTTTTCTTCGGCGCTGTCCAGATGCTTGAGACAGCTGCGCGCATTGCGGGCTGATCCCCGACATGCATTGCGCCGCGCAGCCGTTCATCCGCCTTTGAGCGAGCACTCCTACGGGAACAGGAAGTCGTCGCTGGTGATGGCGTTGTCGCCGTCGCC